>NZ_JBEXMX010000016.1:0-68599 GCF_040610755.1 Gordonia sp. NPDC003585
GGGTGGGCCAAGCGCACCCCGGCGCAGCGTGCGGAGGTGCTCGCCGCCTTCTCCGAGCTGGTCTACGCCAACGCGCAGGAGCTGATGGACATCGCGCAGGCCGAGACCGGCAAGGCGCGGACCTACGCCCAGGAAGAGGTGCTCGACGTCGCGCTGACCGCGCGGCACTACGCGACCGCAGGGCCCAAGCTGCTGGCCGACCGTAAGGTCAAGGGCATGCTTCCCGGCGCCACCAGCGTCCGGGTGCGCTACCAGCCCAAGGGCGTGGTCGGGGTGATCTCCCCGTGGAATTACCCGCTGACGCTGGCCGCCTCCGACGCGGTGGCCGCGCTCCTCGCAGGCAACGCCGTGGTGATCAAGCCCGACAGCCAGACCCCGTACTGCGCGCTCGCGGTGGCCGAACTGCTCTATCGAGCCGGCCTGCCACAGGAACTCTTCGCCGTTGTTCCGGGTCCGGGAAGTGTTGTGGGACAAGCGATTGTCGCGCAGACCGACTATGTGATGTTCACCGGATCGTCGGCGACCGGGGCAACGCTGGCGCAGCAGGCGGGCGCTCGGCTCATCGGCTTCTCCGCGGAACTCGGCGGCAAGAATCCGATGATCATCACCGCCGGCGCCAAGATCGCCGACGCCGTGCAGGGCGCGGCGCGCGCGTGCTACTCGAACTCGGGTCAGTTGTGCATCTCCATCGAGCGGATCTACGTCGACAAGGCGATCGCCGACGAATTCACCGACCGGTTCGCGGCGTACGTGTCGGCCATGAAGCTGTCGGCCAGCTACGACTTCACCGCCGACATGGGATCGCTGGCGTCGGCCGCGCAGGTCGAGACCGCGGAGGCGCATGTCGCCGACGCCGTCGCCAAGGGCGCCAAGCTGCTCGCCGGCGGCAAGCGCCGCGCCGACCTCGGTCCGTTCTTCTACGAGCCGACCGTGCTCGCCGACGTCACCGACGAGATGACCTGCTACGGCGAGGAGACCTTCGGGCCGGTGGTGTCGATCTATCCGGTCGACTCCTCCGACGAGGCGATCAAACTCGCCAACGCGACCCGCTACGGCCTCAACGCCAGCGTCTTCGCCGGTAGCAGCGCCGAGGCCAACGCCATCGCCGACCAACTGCGGGCCGGGACGGTCAACATCAACGAGGGCTACGCCGCGGCGTGGGCGTCGACCGCGGCGCCGATGGGTGGCATGGGTATCTCCGGCATGGGCCGACGCCACGGCGAGGAAGGTCTGCTCAAGTACACCGAGCCGCAGACCATCGCCGAGCAACGGTTCCTCGGTATCGACCGGATGCCGGTGGTGCCGCAGAGCATCTATCGGGCCATCACCCCGGCCTTCGTACGTGGATTGAAGTACCTGCCCGGTCGCTGAGATCGGCCGCCCGATCAGCGCGTTCCGGGTGCATCGTGTTGGATGCAAGGGTGTCGCGTCGGTCGTGGGGTCTCGTGGGTGGTTGCGCCCTGACGGTGGTTGCCGTCGTCGGGCTCGCTGCGTCGTCGTCAATCGTTCCGCTCGGGGTGTCGCCCGCTGCGGTGGTGGCCGCTGAGAAGGCGCCGCCGCCTGCTCCCGTGGTTGCCGACCTGGTGCTGAGCTTCACCGGCGACAACATCCTCGGCACCGACGACAAGTTCTCCACCGCGTCGAGCCTGCCGACCCTCTGGCAGGAGAGCGGCCGCAAGCCCGACTACTTCTTCCGCAACGTCCGCCCGTACTTCGACGCCGACGATCTCACCGTCGCCAACTTCGAAGTGGCGCTGACGAAGTGGCCGGAGAAGCGGTACAAGGGCGAGGGCGAGGTGTACCACTTCCACGGTGAGGCCGCGCTCGCGAAGACGTTGCCCGCCGGTGGGATCGACGTCGTCACCGTCGCCAACAACCACACCTTCGACTATGGGCAGCGCGGATTCGACGACACGCTCGCCGCGCTGCGCGCCGCCGGGATCGGGTACTTCGGTGCCGGCGAGGAGAGCGAGGGGTCGGATTACGACATGTCGCTGCTGCGCACGGTCAAGGGCGTCACAATCGGCTTCGTCGGGTACCAGACGTGGACCGATTCCGACGCGGTCGTCGCGAAGATCCGACGCGACTTCGCGCGGCTGCGGGCCGCGGGAGCCGACGTGGTGATCCCGTTCTTCCACTGGGGCATCGAATCCCAACACACGCCGTATGAGGTGCAGACCCGGTTGGCGCACATCGCGATCGACGCCGGCGCTGCCCTGGTGGTCGGCACGCACCCGCATGTGATCCAGTCGATGGAGATCTACCGCGGCAAGCTCATCGCCTACTCGTTCGGCAACTTCGCCTTCGGCGGCAATTCCAACCCGACTGACAAGCGCACCTTCATCCTGCAGGCGCGCTTGCACACCGTCGACGGCGAGGTGCGATCCGTCGACTATCGGGTGATCCCGACGCGGGTGTCGCGGACCGAGAGCTACAACGACTACGTCCCGACGCCCTACCGCGGCGACGAGAAACAGCAGGTCCTGGCCTTCATCAACGGGTTGTCGCCGACGTTGGCCGGTCGTGCCGCGGATGCGTTCGTCCCTGTCGTGCCGCCCCGGCCGCGCCTGCCGAAGGCGACGCTGCAAGCGCGGCCCGCTGGTTGAGGGTGGTCGAAACCCTTCCCGATGCCGTACCCGGGGCATTAGCGTTGCCCCCATGACTCCCAGCAGAATTCGACGCAAACGGATCGCCATCGCCTGTGCCGTCGCAGCAGTGGCCACCGCGATGACGCCCTGGACTGCCCCGCACGCCGACGCGGCACCACGCCTGCAGGTGACCACGTTGGCCTCGAATCTGAACATCCCGTGGGATGTGGAGGCCGCCCCGGACGGGACCGCGCTGCTGACGCAACGGGCGGGTGGATTCGTCGCGGTACGGCCCGACGGTCGGAAGATCTCCGTCGCCGCCGATCTGTCGCGAGTCTTCGCTGTCAAGGAGTCGGGTGTCATGGGACTCGCCCTTGATCCTGGCTTCGCCCAGAACCGGCGGTTCTACACCTGCCAGGCCGAGGTGACCCGGCCCGGTGCCCCATCGATCCCGGGTGAGCTCGCGAATCTGCCTCTGCCATGGCCCAATACGGGACAGGTCGTGAATATCGTCGCGTGGCGGATCAGCGGGGACTGGATTCGCGCGACTCGGGAGCGCACCGTGCTGTCGGGAATCCCGGTCAACGCGTCGGGGCGGCACGCGGGTTGTGGACTGACCGCGTCGGGCAGGTCACTGTGGATCGGTACCGGCGACAACGCCATAGCCGGTAACCCACAGAGCTGGAACTCACTGGGCGGCAAGGTGTTACACGTCAATCTGAATGGCACTGCCGCAGCGGGGAATCCGAATCCGCGCAGCCCGATCTACAGCTTGGGGCACCGCAACGTGCAGGGCGTCGCGGTGCAGCCCGGCACCGGACGCGTGTACGCGATCGAGCAGGGCACCGACCGCGACGACGAACTGAATCTGCTGCGCTCCGGCGGCAACTACGGCTACCGGCCCGACCGCGCACCCGTCATCTACGACGAGTCGGTGCCGATGACCGATCCCGTCCGCGTTCCGGGCGCGATCGGGGCGGTGTGGCGTTCAGGGTCGTCGACGATCGCCACACCCGATGCGACGTTCCTGCCGTCGACCGGGTGGGGCCCGTTCAGCGGTGGCCTGGTGATCTCGGCGTTGAAGGGCAAGCGTCTCGTGTTCGTGCGGTTGTCCGCGGATGGTCGTCGGACGGTGTCGGTGGTCGAGGCCCTGCAGGAACGATACGGTCGGCTGCGCGCGGTGGCCGTGGCCCGCGATGGGTCGCTGCTGGTGACCACCAGCAACGGCGGCAGCGCCGACAAACTGTTGCGCGTGCGTTGGGTGGGCTGACGCGGATGTGCGACGACTCGGTGGTCCGTCACGCACATGACGAAGCCCGACGACTGTCTCGCCGACAAGCACTCCGTGTGGCGGCCGGGGTCGCGACCGGCGTGTCGGCAGCAGCGGTTGCGGGGAGCGCGGTCGGGTCACCGGCGATGGGTGTGCCGGCCGGGCGTGTGGTGGACCTGACGCATGTGCTGTCACCGTCATTCCCGAGGTGGCCCGGCAATGCTCCGTTCGCGTCGGTGCCGACATCGCGTGTCGGCGCGAGCAATTCGGGGTACGCGACCAACTGGGTGTCGTTCGCCGAGCACTCCGGCACGCATGTGGATGCGCCGGCGCACAAGATCGGAACCGGGATCACCGTCGATCGGATCGACCCGGCCGACCTGGTGGCGCCGCTGGTGGTGGTGAGCATCGCCGGTCGGGCACGACGAGATCCACGGACCGTGCTCACCGAGGCCGATCTGGTGGCATTCGAGAAACGGCATGGTCGAATCCCGCGGGGCTCACTCGTCGCGCTGCACACCGGCTGGCAGCCGCGGACCGGCGGGGCCGACGCCGCGGGCTTCTCCGGTGCGGCCGTGCGAATGCTTGTGGCCGAGCGAGCCGTGGTCGCGATCGGCACCGACACCCTCAGCGTCGACATCCGTGACGCCACCGCCGCGCACACCGCCATCCTCGGTTCCGGTCGGTACGCGGTGGAGGCGCTCGCCAACCTGACCGCGGTGCCGGCGGTCGGGGCGACGGTCGTGGTCGGGGCACCACGGTTCGCCGGCGGGACCGGCGGACCTGCGCGGGTGCTTGCATTGGGCTGAAGCCGTCGCACAGTTTGGGAAGTGGTTTCCTCGCCGGGGTTCAGAGTCGTCCTCGAGAAAATTGGCGGTGACGACTCCAAGGGTAGTGGACGAGTTCTCTTACCCTGCTATTTGTGTTGACTACGACGCACATAGTGCGCACCGCGCTTTTCTCCTCGTAGGTCGAGTTCTCCGGCGTCGGTGAGTCGTTTGAGGACCGTACGAGCTTGACCAGGGCTGAGATGGCAGAGTTCTGCGGTCTTCGCCCTGGTGATGCTGCCGAACTTATCGACATACGACAGGACCATGTGTTCCTGCTGTATCGGGTCGGTGTCTTGGAGCCGCACGTATTCACTGGATTGAGCCAGGCGGTAGAACGCTGCGGTGAGGTGGTGCCTTCTGTTGCGTCCGGGTCCGCGCGACTCGACGAGCCCCATCTCGATGAGCCGCGCAAGGTGTGTGCGGATGGTCGATTCGCTCTCCGTCAGTGCAGCCACAAGCTCGCCTGTCGTCTCTGGCCGCATCACCTTGAGTTCGTGCAGGATCTGAAGTTGGGGGAGGAGAAGGACGCGATTGTTGCGCTCTTCGTACTCCAGAACAAACCGTGCGATCTCCAGGTCGGCGTCGCTGGTACTGATACTCACGACTACGGCGTGCTCGTTGGTTGCCGAGTAGTCGGGTGCGCCACGGCCATTTCGTAGCAATTGGACATACATCTCCCTGATGCCGCGACCCGCGCGGTCGACGATTCCGGCGCGCTTGAATGCCTCTGCCAATATCGGGCTGCGTGGCTTCGAATCGTCAAGGAAGTTGCGGAGAGTGATACCGGGTGGGAAGCCGCCGGGACTTGCAACGCGGAGCGCGATGTCGCTGAGTTGTACTGCAACAGGCCCGTTCTCTGAATAGTCCCGATGAACGAGCGCATTGACGATCGATTCGCGAATGGTTGATGCAGGTACCCGGGGTACACCGAACCGATGCAATCCGATGATCAGTTCCTGTTCTGAGTTCCGAACGTTGATCAGGTCGAAAGCCGCTCAGCCATCCGGAACAGAGGCAGCCGAAGGGTTTCGTTGGCGCTGATGGTTGTCCCTCGAAGCTCCTGGAAGACGGCGTCGGCCGTCGGTACGAAGCGTTCAAGTGCCGGGATCGACGCAAACAACAGGATTGCGCCCAGGGTGAGAGCGTTGTCCTGCTCTGGGAGAACCAGGCGGAGGCTTCGGAGGATCTCTACGTTGCTCAGTTCTGCGAGTGCTCGGTCACCTTTCCCGGTCGAACAGAGGTGTCGGAACCGGTCGAACTCAGCTTCGTCGAGATCATCGAGCACGGCACCTCTCGCCGGGGTTGCGGCGTAGTCGCGGCCCTGTGCTGTCAGGCCGACCGAGAGCATTTCGTGAAGCGGGTACGCGACGCATTCAGGCTTGCCGTCCAGACGCAAGGATCGCCCCATATAGCGTCCGCTCTTCGAGCCGACGGGAACCGAGGCCTTGGGTACATCAATGACACCGACTGGGCGTTCATCGATCGTGAGCACATCGACGGTGGTTCTTTGGCTCACAGACTTCTCCCAGCGTCCCCCCAGCCCTGGGGGAGTCCGAGGCTCCACTCTGGACGCAACGATCCCAGAGAAGGAGCAACGATGACCGCAGTATTGGAGCGGACGCAGACGCCACCCGAGGTGGCGCCGCCGTCCGCCGACGACAGGCCGGACGGCCGCTCGCGCCTGATGCGCTGGAGCCCATTCGCCTTGACCGGCCTGCTGATCAGCACCGCCGTGCTCTATCTGTGGAACCTGTCGGCGAGCGGCTATGCCAACACCTTCTACGCCGCCGCCGCGTGGGCGGGTTCGGAGAGTTGGAAGGCGTGGCTGTTCGGTGCGCTGGACCCCGCGAACTTCATCACGGTCGACAAACCGCCGGCGTCGCTGTGGGTGACCGGCCTGTCGGTCCGCCTGTTCGGCATGAACAGCTGGGCCGTGCTGGTGCCGCAAGCTCTGATGGGTGTCGCAGCGGTTGCACTCGTGTACTGCGCGATGCGACGCACCTTCGCCGATCCGAAGCTGGGTACCGCTGCGGGCCTCATCGCCGGTGTGATTCTGGCGTTCACGCCTGCTGCCGCGCTGATGTTCCGCTTCAACAACCCCGACGCTCTGCTCGTCCTGCTGATGGTCGCCGCGGGCTACGCGCTCACCCGGGCCATCGCGACGAACTCTGGTCGTTGGCTGGCGCTGGTGGGCGTTGCCCTGGGCTTCGCTTTCCTGACCAAGATGCTGCAGGGCCTGCTGGTGCTGCCCGCCTTCGCGCTGGCCTACCTGCTGTTCGCCAACAACGGCTGGCTCAAGCGCATCGGCCATCTGGTCATGGCCGGTGTCGCACTGGTGGTGTCGGCGGGCTGGTTCGTGGTGGTGACCATGCTGGTCCCCGCGTCGTCGCGGCCCTACATCGGCGGCTCGACCGACAACACCTTCATGGATCTGGTGTGGGGCTACAACGGAGTCGGACGCATCAGCGGCGGCAACGGACCCGGCGGCGGTGGTCAGGCCGGCGGATCGTTCGGCGGCGAGACCGGCCTGTCCCGGCTCTTCAGTTCCGAGATGGGCAACGAGATCTCGTGGTTGCTCCCGGTCGCACTGCTGGCCCTCGCCTTTGCGGTCTACGCGATGATGCGCAGCTTCCCCGGCTTCCGATTCACCGGTCGGGTATCGCGGGTCGAGTCGGGAGCGGTGGTCGCGTGGGGCGGCTGGCTGCTGGTCACCGGACTCATCTTCAGCTTCATGAGCGGCACCATTCACCCGTACTACACGGTGGCGCTTGCTCCGGCGATCGGCGCACTGATCGGTATCGGCGCTGTCATGGCGTGGCGTCGGCGTGACCATTGGGACGGTCGCATCACGCTCGCCGGGATGATCGGGCTCGCCGCATGGTGGTCGATCGTGCTCCTCAACCGCAACGACTTCGGACCGCAATGGTGCCGGTGGCTGATCGGTACCGCGGCTGCGGCGGCGGTGATCGGAATCCTCGTCGGTGCCACCCTCGGCATGCGCAAACTGCTCGCGACCAGCCTGATCGTCGGATCGCTTGCCGGTGCGGGCGGAACGGTCGGCTTCGCCATCGCGACAGCCGCGACCCCGCACAGCGGCTCGATCCCGAACGCGGTGAACACCTCGATCGAGGGCGGCATGGGTGGTCCCGGTGGCGCTCGTGACGGTGGCGCTCGTGACGGGGGCGCTCGTGACGGGGGCCAGGGCGCAATGCCTCCCGGCCAGACGGGTCAGACCCAGACCGGTCAGACCCAGTACGGCCAGACCCAGCCGAGCGCCGACGGTGCAGGTCAGCGCCGTGGGGGTATGGGCGGTCCGGGTGGTGACATGTCGTCGAACACCGAGTTGGTGAACCTACTCAAGGC
This sequence comes from Gordonia sp. NPDC003585, assembly GCF_040610755.1. Classification (NCBI taxonomy): domain Bacteria; kingdom Bacillati; phylum Actinomycetota; class Actinomycetes; order Mycobacteriales; family Gordoniaceae; genus Gordonia; species Gordonia sp. NPDC003585. The sequence continues at coordinate 8,052 of NZ_JBEXMX010000016.1, forward strand.
CACCGACACGACGTGGGCGGCAGCGACCAACGGTTCGCAGTCCGCGGCCGGTATCGAGATCGCCACCGGCACTTCGGTGATGGCGATCGGCGGGTGGAGCGGAGACCCCGCGCCGACACTCGACGAGTTCATCGCCTACGTGAAGGCCGGGAAGATCGGCTACTACATCGGTGGCGGCCAGGGAGGTCCCGGCGGCAATTCCGAGATCGCAACCTGGGTTGCCGAGAACTTCACGGCGACCACGGTCGGCGGGACGACGGTGTACAAACTCACCTGATCACGCTCACGCAGCGAGCCCAGACCACGGCATGGTCTGGGCTCGCTTGCTGTTCGGAACCGACGGTTCAGCAACCCACCCGCCGACGTCGTCGGCGATCGTGGAGGCGGGAAGAGTGTGGTTTCTGGGTTCGCGACACGCCGACGAGCACTCGGACGAGGGTGGTCGTCCGGTCGGGGGGTCGCATATGAAAATGGGGGAAGAAGCTTCGTCCCCTACCCCCGGAGTCCTCCCCTAGAAATTTCTCGGGGACGACTGTGAACCTCGCGGAAGAAACTCTTCCCCTAGATTTTGCTAGCACGACACCGATGCATTTCCCCAGTTCAGAGGCTAAACGCAGTACTCTTCACATCAGTTCAGGTCGTAGTGGAAGGTGATCGGGTACCCGTCGTCGCTGTGCCCGGAGATCTCGATCTCGGCGTAGCCGGTCGCATTGGCGAGGCCTCCGGTGCCCAGCCCGGGAATGATGTCGAGCCGTCCGCGGACCTCCATCCCCGCGTGCTCACCCACACTGCGCAGCACGAGGCTGCCCTCGTGTCCGTCGATCGACCCGTCGAACGCCAGGAACGCCATCGTCGGTGCGCTCGACTCCCGGTTGTAGGCGATGAGCGACGCCTCGACGCCGTGTCCGGACACGTCTCCGTGGTAGTCGTATTCGACGTCGGCGCGGGTGAATCCACGTGCCGGATAGGCGACACCACCCATGTCGATGGTCTCGTCGTCGGCCTGGTGCACAGTTGTCTCGTTCCACGAGCTCACGGTGAATTTGCCGGTGCTGATGTGCGTCATGATGTTCTCCTCTCGGTACTCGACCAGTGTGAAACGGCGAGTTGTGCCGGGTATTGAACAAACGCGACACTGGGATAATGGCGAACGGCCTCGGGCGGGGTGAGCGGGCGATCCTGCATCCGTCGCGGGCCGCGGCGATCGATGTTCGACGGTTCACGCCGCCTCCCGACCTCGCCCACTGGGTCGACTACTTCTGGATCGTGCGGTGGCAGGCCGAGGAACCCCACACGCAAGCGGTAATCCCGCAGCCGGTCATTCATCTGGCTGCAGAGACCAGCCGCGTAATGGTGCACGGTGTCGGCGACAATCGTTTCTCGCGCACCCTCACCGGTACCGGTCATGTCCTGGGTGTGGCGTTGCGGCCGGGCGGATTTCGGCCGATCTTGGGGCGTCCGGTGAACTCGGTGACCCGTTCGGTGACCCCGATCGGCGACCTCCTGGGGTTCGACGACCGACCGCTGGCCCGACGTCTGCTGCGCCGTGATGCGACCGACGAGGACATCGTCGCCGTCGCGGAGGAGTGGTTGCGCGGGCTGCGACCGGAGCGGGATCCGATGGTCGACGCGGTGGCCGGCCTGGTGGCCGCCGCCGAGCACGACCACACCATCACTCGAGCCGACCAGCTCGCCGAGCAGGCCGGGATGAGCCTGCGGACCCTGCAGCGAGTGTTCGGCGACTATGTCGGGATCGGGCCCAAATGGGTCGTCCGGCGGTTCCGTCTGCTCGATGCCGCGGCGGCCGCCAACAGCGGTGCCGACGTGGACTGGGCGACGGTGGCAGCCGACCTCGGCTTCAGCGACCAGGCGCATCTCACGCGGTTGTTCACGGAGGTAGTCGGAACACCTCCGGCGTCCTATCATCGGGGCGAGCGAAGCGACGGGGAATGTGACCGGGGCGAGCGAAGCGACGGGGAATGTGACCGGGGCGAGCGAAGCGACGGGGAATGTGACCGGGGCGAGCGAAGCGACGGGGAATGTGACCGGGTCCAGCGAAACACAGGAGATCAGACGTGACCGGACGCATCACCGAGTATCGCAGGGGCTCATGGACATTCGACGTCGTCGACGAGGGTCCGCTCGACGGCATCCCCATTGTGCTGTTGCATGGGTTTCCGCAGCGGGCGGCGTCCTGGGGCCGTGTGGCACCGCTGCTGCATGCGAAGGGTTTTCGGACCTACGCCCCCGATCAGCGTGGATACTCGCCGCGGGCGCGGCCGCGGCGACGTCGTGACTATCGACAGTCCGAATTGGTCGATGACGTTCTCGCGCTGATCGACGAGATCGGAACGCCCGATGTGCACGTGGTGGGTCATGACTGGGGAGCGATGGTCGCGTGGGCGCTGGCCATCCGGGAACCCGATCGGGTGCGCACGCTGACGACATTGTCGGTGCCGCATCCGGGTGCGTTCCTCGCCGCGATGCCGCGCGGTCAGATCCTCAAGTCCTGGTACATGCTGCTGTTTCAGATCCCGTGGCTGCCCGAGAAGTTGCTCGCCCTCGGTCTCCGGCAACCGGGTGCCGCACGGAAGGCTGGACTGCCCGAATCCGACGACGACCACCTGGCAACCGACATCGTCGCCTACGGGGCGTTGCCGGGAGCGCTGAACTGGTATCGCGCGATGCTGATCCCCGACAAGCGCCTGCGTATGCGACGAGTGCACGTTCCCACGACGTATGTGTGGAGCGACGGCGACGTCGCACTCGGACGTACGGGTGCCCGGCTGTGCGGCTCCTGGGTGGATGCGCCCTACGAGTTCGTCACGCTGCGTCGTGCCTCGCACTGGCTGCCCGAGACCCGGCCGGCCGAGGTGGCGAAGGCAATCATCGACCGCGCGGCCACGGCAGACGAACGTGCGATGCAGTCAGCCGTCGATCTGCCGGCGATGACGCCGACGAAGGACGACGAGGAGCGCGCCGAGCAGGCCGATTAGGGCGGCGACGACGACCGGCGCCGTGCGGTTCGGCGTCGGCAACTCGGTGGGTGCGCCCGATCGCAGCTGGGCGAAGGTTGCGCGCTGGGCATCCGACTCGGCAACCACGTCGACCGGACGCGACGAGACGGTCGGGGTGCTCACCTCGTTCGGCGGATTGGTCACCGCGGGTTGGTCGACTTCTGGTTGGACCCCGTCGGACCGCACTTCTGGCGGCGCGGTCTTCGGGGGAGCCGTCGACGCCGGCCCTGACGGTCCGCCCGCAGCCTTCTTCGCGGGTGCTTTCTTGCCCGGCACCGTTTTGGCAGTGGCCTTCTTGGCCGGCACCTTTTTGGCAGTGGCGTTCTTTGCCGGAGCCTTCTTGGCCGGCACCTTCTTGGCCGCAGCTTTCTTCGCGGGTGCCTTCTTCGCAGGTGCCTTCTTCGCCGGGGTCGCCTCCCCTCGGGGTTCCGGGTTGGCTGGTGGGTCCGGCTCGGTCATCTCGATGCGCTCCTCGCGTCGTTGCTGCGCGGTTGGTGCCGATCCTAGTGGTATGCCTCAGGCCCGGACACCGAGTCGTGCCAGGATATCCGCGTCGATGGCGGCCAGCTCGTCGTCGATGGATTGATGCGCGGTCCGCCGCTGATTCGGCGGCATGGATTCGGCGGCGTCGACCGCGACGGCCAGGTTGTCCAGCCGCGCCGTCATCGCCTTGACGAAGTCGTCGGAGTCGGCGCTGCGGTCGGTCGTGGTGACCTTGTCCAATGCGGTGCGGGTGGTGGCGATCCGGGCCGACAACGTTGCGCCGTGTCCTGAGAACTGCCGCAGCACCTCCGGGGACACGCCGGCCCGACCGGCCTGCAACGCGGTGATTCGACCACGGCCGGCCACCGCGGCGCGATACACGATCGGGACGGCGATCGGGGCCACGATCCGCGCGACGGTCAGGTACCGGCGCACACTCGCCGGGCTCAGCGCCTTCGCGTCGGCAGCGGCCTTGGCCGCGACCTCGATCTTCTTCGCCTCGGCCTTGGCCACCTTGGCCTGGTTCTTGCTGATGTGGTCGGAATTCTTGCGCTGGGCCTTGAGCTCCTTCTTGAAGTACTTGTGCTCGGCCTTGCGTCGATCCTTCTCCGAGCGACGCCGATCCTTGGCCTCGAGCTTCGCTTCGAGCTTCGCCTTGGCCTTGAGTGCTTTTGCCTCCGCCTTGCGTTGCGCGCGGCTCTTACCGTCGGACGAGAACACACCCATTCCAATGACCTTTCACTGCCGGCTCACGTTGCTGGTACAAGCATTACATAGGGTGGAAACGCGCCCGGACAAACGGAAAGAAGGTGCCGTGCCTGCAGTGGTGTTGGCGCCCCGTGATCTCGCCGGATGCGAGCACCGGCTGGCGCTCGACTTCGAGCATCCGGTGCTGGTCGGTGACCGACGCGATGCGCCCGGGGTCCTGCGTCGCAAGGAGGCGGCCGCGTCCCTCCGATCCGCGGTAGGCGAGCTGCTGCGCGGCATCCACAGCGACCACCCCGAGACCTTTGTCGCGATCAGCCCCGACGCCGACGCGGCGGCGCGTGCGCGGGCAACGCTCGACGCCTGCGCCGCCGGGGCGCGATGGATCTGGAACGCCACGCTGCCCGTCGACCTCGAGGCCGGCCGACGCGGACACGCGGAACTGTTGATTGCTCACGGCGACGGCTACGTGCCGGTGATCGTGGTGAATCACCGAGTCACGCAAGCGGCCAAAACTATACTGTCAGAAGAGGTTCGCGCACCATCGCTGGTGACGAGTCCGTTGTGGGTGTGGGCGCCGAACCCGGATCCGTACCGGACGGGTCGCCCCAACCGGCGTGATGCACTGCGTCTTGCGCATCTGGTCGCGATGCTCGACGAACTCGGCTTGGGCTCGACCGCCGACCCTCAGGACGCGGTGGGAGGCGTGATCGGCATGGATGCCGACTGCATTGTGGTCCATGCGGTCGGCCGCACGCTCGATGACTACGGACGCGTCCTGGAACGTCGGAAAAGAATTGCTGCTCAAGCAGTTCCAACTGTCGCGCGGCGAGTCGGAGAATGCCGGTCGTGTCCCTGGTGGGGTCGTTGCGAACCCGAACTCGTCGAGCGCCGCGACGTCAGCCTGGTGGCATCGGGAAATCAGTGGAATGCCCTGGAAGACATCGGAATTCAGACGATAGACCAGCTGGCCCACTACCATGGCGATGCGCCGGACAGGTGGCCGGGCAACGTGCGTTTCGACGATGCGATCGTCAACGCGATCGCTTGGTTGACCGACACCGCGCTGGTCCGACGCGTAGATGAACCGACCGTCGTGCGGGCCGACGTCGAGGTCGACGTCGACATGGAGAGCTTTGGCGAGCACGGCGCGTATCTGTGGGGGACGCTGCTCACCGACAACACCGAACCGGACGTCATGGTGCGGTATCGGCCGTTCGTCACCTGGGATCCGCTGCCCACCACAGACGAGGCGCGTTCGTTCGCCGAGTTCTGGAGTTGGTTGATCGGCGTTCGAGAGGCAGCACACGGGGCAGGGAAAACCTTTGCGGCCTACTGCTATTCGGAGCAGGCGGAGAATCGCTGGCTGTTGGCTTCGGCGGACCGGTTCGCCGGTTCGCCGGGCATTCCGTCGCGCGCCGACGTGGAAGCCTTCATCGCATCACCCGAATGGGTCGACATCTATGCCGCCGTCGGCCGCAACTTCATCTGCCCGAATGGCAAAGGCCTCAAGCGCGTCGCGCCGGTGGCCGGCTTCGCCTGGCGTGACGACGACGCCGGTGGTGAAGCGTCGATGGAGTGGTACAGCGCGGCAGTGGGTCTCGGGCCCGGTCCGGTGGACTTGACCCAACGCGCGCGTCTGCTCGAGTACAACGAGGACGACGTGCGCGCCACAAAGGTGTTGCGGGAGTGGATCACCGACAGAGCGGCCAACGACGTCCCCCACGAACGCGAGCTGCTGGCCTTCCGGGCCGGACCGGACGCGGCGTCAGGCCCGCATGTTGCGGAGAGCGTCGAGGAACGAACCGCTGCCCAGGAGGGCGAGCGCGCCGAGTAGCAACAGCGCCCCGGGGGCGATGCCGATGATGAACCGTCGAATCCCGTCCAGGGTGGCGGGTTGGTCGGACGTCGGCGCGAGGGCCTGGGCCGGGTGGGCGGGGGAATTCGGTGCCGCGGGTTGCTGCTCGTTGGCGACAGGTGCCCGCACGCCCGACGCGGGCACGTTCGGGGGGGCCTGCGGCGCCGCGGCGGCCGGACCTGCCCCGCCGGTGTCATCGGGTCCCCGACCACCGGGAGGTGCGACGGCGATCACCGGACCGGCCGGCTGTCTCGATTCCTGCGGTTTCGACTGCTGGGTTTTCGTCGGTTGTGATCTCGACGGGGTCCGGTCGGCGCCCGGCCCGTCGACCCGGGTCTGGGTGGAGGTGGTCGTTGTCTTGGTTGGCGGGGTCTTGGTTGGCGGGGTGTACGTGTGGCCGCCGGCGTGCCCGCTCGTGGCCGTCGGCGACTCGGCCGTTTCGGTGTCGCTTCCCGATGGACCCGAGGTGTCCGACGGATCGGGCGTCGAACCGGTGGGCTGATGACCGCCTGGTCCGTGGTTGCCGTTGCCGTTGCCGTTGCCGTTGCCGTTGCCGTGCCCGTGTCCGTGGCTGCCGGACCCGGGATTGTGGTGCCCGGGACCACCGGGCCCGTGGTTGCCGGCTCCCCCGGGGTCGTGCGGACCACCAGGCGCGCCCGAGTCGTCGTTACTCCCGTCGCTACCGTCGTCGTCGCTGTTGTTGTTGCTGTTCTCGCTGTTCGAGTCGGAATCGTGATGCCCGGACCCGGCGGGTCCGGGACCGCCGGGCCCCGGTGCCGACGCACCCAGGCCCGCTGCCAGCGTGAGCGCCAGAAGCGCGAACACGGCGATCAGGGCAGCGATGAGCCGCTGTCGCACGCGTGGCGAGCGCGAGGGCTCGGCGCGGTGTGTCATGCGTCCTCCGGCGTAGAATGGCGTCTGTATGTACCTTATGTTCACTTCAGCGTTGTCACGGTGTCACCAAAATGCGGCCATCTTGCAACCGTTCGTCGGCCAAAGTGTGAACAACGCCACACCTTGGATCGTTACACCATTGCGAGAGGTGACACGCATCGGGGCATGCCTTCAGGTACGTTCTGATCGTAACGAGCGTTGCAATCGGGCTGCATTGCGGGCTTTAATGTTTGCAAGTTCAAATTTTGGGTTTTGGAGATTTCTGTGATGACTGCAGGAGGGACGGAGAAGCCGATGGTCGACACCGGCCGCACCGACGCCGATATCGCGGTGTCGAACGACAAGGCTGCACTCGATCCGGGCCTGTTTGCGCGACGTCTGGAAGAGTTGTTTCGGACGGTGCCGGGGCCAAACGGCCGCGCGTACAGCGCGAAGGCGATCGCTCAGCGGTCGACCGAGCGCGGATTCCGGCTCGGAGAGTCGTATCTGAGCCAACTGCGGTCGGGTAAGGCCAAGTCGCCCTCGTTCCGCACCGTCGAGGGCATCGCCGCCGCGTTCGGCGTCGACGTGCACTACTTTCTCGAGGATCGCGCCGCCCAGCGCACTCGCGACGAGATCGATCTGATGCGCCTGCAGGCCGACACCAACGTTCAGCTCGCCGCCTTCCGACTCGCGGGCCTGTCCAGCGACTCGGTGACCGTGGTCAACGAGCTGATCAAGGTCCTGCGCGAGCAGCAGGGTCTGCCCAAGGATCCGCCGGATGTGATCGCGGCTGGACTCACCGACGACGAAGCACTGGCCGATTCTCGGCTGCGTGTGGTGGGCGGGCAACCACACGAGGACTGACCTCATGTGGTGACCCGGGGGGATCCCATGCGTCGGAGCGTTCGTGAGTTGCGCGCACTGTGTCGTAACACGCTGCGCGGTCTCGACCTCGACCTGCCGCTCGACGTCACCCAGTTGTGCGATCGCCACGGCGAACGACGCGGCAGGCCGATCCATCTCGTGGCGCATCCGCTCCCCGTGGGCGCCCCCAACGGCGTCTGGCTGGTCGCCTCGGATGCCGACTACTTCTTTCACCAGGCAAACACCTCCCGGCTGCATCGCGACCAGATCGTCATTCACGAATTCGGGCATCTCATCGCCGGACACCAGGTACTCGGCGACCTGTCCGCGCTGACCGACGCCGGGCCGACGCGCGACGAATCCGAGGCCGCGCTGCGTCACACCTGCTACTCCGACGACCGTGAGTGGGAAGCGGAAATGCTGGCGTCGATGATCCTGAGCTGGGCAGAAGAGGCCGGTGCTGCGGTGGGCACAACGGCAACACACGACGGTTTACGAGGGCTGCAGAAACTCTTCGGCGGCCATCGTGGATGGTTGTAGGTGTGTCGGTCAGCATCGGTGTCGTCAACGTCGTCGCGTTGGTGGTCTTCGCGGTGGCTTTTTGCTGGCGACTCGACCAGATCCGTCGTCAGGGTTGGGGGCTGCAGCCGCTGGCCATGACGATCGCGATCACCGCGCTCACGCTGGCATTTGTGGTGTCGGAGTCGTCGGTTGCCGCAGCGCTCGACGCGGCGCTCTTCACGGGTGCCTCTCGAGTGGTCTTCTACGCTCTGCTCGCGCTCGGGGTTGCCGCCCTCGTTGTGGTGTTCTTCTTCCCGGGGCAGCTGTCGCGGGAACGCCGCGCGGGTATGGAGGCGCTGCCGCTCGTGGTGGCGTTGATCGGGCTGCAGGTCACGATGCTGGTGATCCCGGTGGAGATCCGCACCGCGTCGATGAGCGAGTGGACGGCGAAGAGCTGGAGTTTCGCGGTATTCTTCCTCATCGCGAGTGGCTACCTCGCGTATGGCTTCATCGCCTGTGTCCGCAACGTGCGGAAGTTCTTTCTGGAGGCCGACGGTTATCTGCGGGTGTCGCTGGGCCTGCTCGTCGTCGGCCTGGGTCTTCTGGCGCTGGGCTCGCTGGTGCAGATCGTCTTCGTGATCGGCTCGGCCGCGGGATTCCTCCGCGTGCCCTGGCTGCTGAGTACGAGCGGGGTGCTCGCGGTCCTCGGCGTGGTCGCGTTCCTGGTCGGCGTCAGCTATCCGATGGTCTATGCGAAAGTGCAGTCGACTCTGGCCAACCGTCGTCGGAGACGCGTCGACACCGAACTCCTGCCGCTGTGGCGACTACTGACCGACGCGGTACCCGAGGTGGTGCTACCCGACACCGGACAGATGACCCCCACCACCCGCGTGCATCGTCGAGTGGTCGAGATCAGGGATGCGCTGACCCAGATAAGTCCCTGTCTGCCAAGGGCTTTCGAGTATGCGGAGCCGGCGGTGCAGGCGCGGATGCTCCGGGGCGCGATCACCACCTACACCACGGAGCCGGTGAGCGGCGCGGTGCGTGACGTCGTGCCCGACGAGGGTGTGGGGCTGGAAGACGACGCCGCACCCCTCGTCCGACTCTCGCAAGCACTCGCCGACGACGCGATGGATCTGGCGAGATAGCCACCGCCACTCCCGTCGGTTATCTGTACGCCTCAACCCGACCAAGTGCACTATGTACTTGGCCAGCCTCCCAGGTACAGATTTCCGGAGGTCGCTGCAGTGGTCACCCAACTCCCCGAATCAGCGCGGCGCCATCCGGATGGCACCGTCCATCCGGATGGTCTCGCCGTTGAGGTAGTTGTGCGTCACGATGAACTCCGCCAGCTGCGCGTACTCGTCGGGCTCGCCCAGACGCTGCGGGAAGGGGATGGCCTCGGCCAGCGTCTTCTGGAACTCCGGCGTCACCCCGGCGAGCATGGGGGTGCTGATGGTGCCGGGAGCGATGGTGCACACTCGCACGCCGATCCGGGCCAGGTCGCGGGCAGCGGAGATGGTCATCGCGTGCACGCCACCCTTCGACGCGGCGTAGGCGATCTGCCCGATCTGGCCCTCGAACGCGGCCACCGATGCCGTGTTGATGATCACGCCGCGCTGGCCGTCACCGTCGATCGGGGACTCCTCCTGCATGCGGTTGGCCGCCAGGCGCAGGACGTTGAAGGTGCCGACCAGGTTGATGTTGATGATCTTCTGGAAGAGATCGAGTTCATGCGGACCCTGCTTGCCCAGGATGCGGGCCGCCCAGCCGACGCCCGCGCAGTTGACCGCGACGCGCAGCGGTGCGCCCGACTCGGCGATCGTGTCGATGGCGCCCTGGACGTCGGATTCGCTGGTGACGTCGGCGGCGATCAGGGTGACACCGCCGACGGGTGCCGCCTTGTCGATGGAGGCCTGCAGGTCGAGGCCGAAGACCTGTGCGCCGGCAGCGGCGAATCGTCGTGCGGTAGCGGCACCGAGGCCGGAAGCACCACCGGTCACCAAGACGGATGAACCCGAAACGTCCATGTTTCTACGCGTCCTTTCGAGACGATGAGACCGGAATTCCGGTCGCGATCACCCTCACCCTAAACAGTCGTCGGGTCCGGTTCGGCAGCAACCCCCGCAATTACCGAGCGATCGGTCGGGATTCGGCGTCCTCGGTGCTGTGCTCACTGCGGTGAACGCGATGGATGTAGAACGCCCCGAGTCCGACGATCACCACAGTGGCAGAGACCGTCGCAGCGATGGCCGGCGCCGACGCACCGATGAGGCCCTCGGCGATCAGCCAGGCGGCGAAACCGAAGAACAGGACGGCGGCGCCGATCGCGATGGTGCGTTCGGGCAGGTGCTTGCCGAGTACCGCCCCGATGCCGATGGCGAGTGCGTCGGCGGCGACCATGCCCAGCGTCGAGCCGATCCATACGCCCAGCCAGTCGTGGCCGGTCGAGAGGGTGATGGTGGCGAGCATCGTCTTGTCGCCGAGTTCGGCCAGGAAGAACGCCGACATCACCGCGAAGAACACCGACGCGCCGACCCGGTTCGCCTTCGACGATTCGTCGTCGTCGAGGTGATCGCCGCGCAGCGTCCACAAGCCAAAGATCAGCATGGCCAGACCGGCCAGCACCGACATCAGATCGGTGGGGATCGACAATCCCAGGAAGTGCCCGAAGAACACCGACACCGCATGCACCGCGGTGGTGGCCACGGTGATCGCGGCCAGCACCACCCACCACCTATAGCGGAGGGCATAAGTCATCGCCATCAGCTGTGACTTGTCGCCCAGTTCGGCGACGAAGATCACGCCGAAACTCAGTAGCAGGGCAGCAATCATGTTCGCCAGGTTAGATAACCCTCACTTCGACGCGCAACTCATCGCGCAGCCTCATTTCCGCAGGTAGGAGGCACAAAAATCAAAGTTCGGGGACCCGGAAACGCGGGTTCGGAAGCTCTCAGGCCGCGAGCAGCATCGCCAGGACAGCGGTGTCGGGGTCGGCGTTGGGGTCGATGCCCACCTGGTTGCGCAGGTTCACCACGGTGCCGTCGGCCTCCGCCTCGGCCCATCCGGCCCGATGCTCCAGACCCAATTCCGGCAGGCCGGGCAGGAGGACACACCCCGACGCCACGTCCGCGCATTCGGGCAACGACGGACGGGTTCGCGACGGCGGATGCAGCATGAACAGCGCGGGCGGGTTGGTGAGGAAACGTCCGGCTTCGATGAAGCTGTCGTCGACGACGTTGCCGACGGCGAGCATCATGCCGACGGCGTCGTCCTCCGCGTCGTCGGGCCGCTCCTCGACCACGCCGAAGATCGTGGTGGTGGGCAGAAAGCCTGGGCGGCAGGCAATGCGGACGGATGCGACCAGCGTCTGCGTCCACTCGAGAGTCGACTCGGGCCAGCGGCCGGAGATCAGAATCCCGTTCAACAGACCCTCCTGATGAAACGGGGTAAGGCCGATCGGAATGGACTGCATCAGATCCTCCCTCCACAGCGCGGCCGGGGCTCATTCGGCCCGCTCGCTCCCGGGTTCGATGCGGCCCGCTCGCTTCGCTCCCGGCGCCGGGTGTGAACCCGGTCTCGTGAATATGCCTCCGGCAGGGACTGTGGACAACTCGAAACACCGGGTTGTGACGGTTCTTTTACACGCGGTAAACCGATCAGTAGACGGACAGGGCGCGGGGCAGTCTGCTTGACCAGGCACACTGGATCGGGTGAAGAACTCGCCACCACTGCGGCCGATGGAGATCGCGTCCATCGCCATCTTCGGTGGTCTGACGGTTGCCGCGGTGGTGGTTGCCGCGGTCATCCCCCTGGCCCAGGCCGCCGGCCTGCTCGCTCCGGTGCCGCTGGCGCTCGTTGCGGCGCGCACTCGCCCGCGCGCACTCATCGCCGCAACGGTGGCGACCACGCTGGTTGCCTTCGCGATGGCCGGGACGGGTGCGATGGCCACCGTCGTCGGGTCTGCGCTGGTCGGTGGAATCGTCGGTGACCTCAAACGGCGCGGCCGGGGGCTCGGCAGCATCCTGCTCGCCACGCTGATCGCGTCGCCGCTGATCGGTGGGCTCTCGGTGATCGCGCTCCTGATCCTGGTGCCGCTGCGCAACCTCGCGATCGAGGCCATGACCAATTCGATCAACGGTGTCGCCAAGTGGCTGCACCGCTGGGACCCGCTGTCGTGGCTGGGGGACTGGCTGGAGACGGTGAGTCAGAGCCTCGCGTCGCATTGGTGGGTGTGGATCTGGGTGTCGGGCACCGTCGGAACCGCGGTGTCGTTGCTGGTGGCGTGGTGGATTCTGGGCGCCGTCATCCGGCGTCTCGCGGATGTGCCGAGCGAGGACACCCTGGCGTCGGACCTGACGTCCGACGACGAGCACGACATCGCGCCGCTGCCCTTGCGCGCCACCGATGTGGGTTTCGCCTACCGGGCGGGTGCCCGCCAGGTGTTGCACGACGTCGACCTGACGATCGAGAAGGGCGAGTTCGTCGCGATCGTCGGCGCCAACGGTTCGGGCAAGTCGACGCTGGCCAAGGTGCTGGCCGGTCGGGCGCCCACCACCGGCTCGATCACCCGGCCGGGACTGGCGGGCCTCGGGCAGCGCGGGGGTACCGCGATGGTGCTGCAGCGACCGGAGACCCAGATGCTGGGTTCCCGTGTCGCCGACGACCTCGTCTGGGGACTTCCCGCGGATGCCGACGTCGACGTCGAGGCGTTGCTCGCGGAAGTGGGGTTGGCCGGGCTCGGCCAACGCGAGACCAGCGATCTGTCCGGCGGGCAGCAGCAGCGTCTCGCGATCGCCGCCGCGCTCGCCCGCGATCCGGCTCTGCTCATCGCCGACGAGGTGACCTCGATGGTCGATCCGCTCGGGCGCGAACAGTTGCTGGAGTTGCTGGCCGGGTTGCCGGCGCGGCGCGGGATCACGGTCGTGCTGATCACGCATCGTGGAACCGAGGCCGCACGGGCCGACCGCGTCATCCACCTCGTCGACGGTCGGGTGGTGCCGCACGCACCGGATTGGGTGCCGACCGGCGTGACCGAGGACGAACCCGTTGCAGCTTCGACGCTGCACGTGCGGCCCCATCACGCGCCCCCGGAACCGCTGCTGGTGCTCGACCACGTGGGGCACGCGCATCTGGCGGGTTCGCCGTGGGAAGTGGTTGCGCTGCAGGATGTCTCGCTGACCGTGCATCGTAGCGACGGGGTGTTGATCGTCGGCGGAAACGGTTCGGGGAAAACAACTCTCGCGTGGATCATGGCAGGTTTGATCGCGCCGGGATCGGGCACGGCCACGCTCGACGGCGCTCCGGTGACCGGTCAGGTGGGCAAGGTCGGACTCGGCTTCCAGCATGCGCGGCTGCAACTGCAGAAGGCGACGGTCGGCGACGAGATCATGGCGGCCGGCGGCGACAAGGTGGGCACGGCCGAGGTGGCCCGGGTGCTCGAACTCGTGGGCCTGCCCCGGGAGATGGCGACCACCGGCGTCGACGCGCTGAGTGGTGGACAGATGCGCCGCGTGGTGCTGGCCGGTCTGATCGCCCGGACCCCGCAGGTGCTGGTTCTCGACGAACCGCTCGCCGGGCTCGATCCCTATGCGCGACAAGAGATCGTCGACCTGCTGGCCCGGCTACGACGCGACGGGCAGACGATCGTGATCATCTCGCACGATTTCGAGGCGCTGGACAGCGTGTGCGATAGGCGGGTTGAACTCGTCGACGGTCGGCTCGACGCAGGGGCCGCGCTTGCCGGAGGTGCCCGATGACACGCACCGGAGGTCTCCGATGACACGCACCGGAGGTGCCCGATGACAATGCGGATGGTGCCGCTTCGGCAGGTGCCGGGCAACTCGTTTGTGCATCGGCTGTGGGCCGGGACGAAACTCCTGATCGTGCTGATCCTGGGGATCATGACCTGGGTGCTGCCGTCGTGGCCTGCCCTCGGGATGGTGGCCGCGGTCGTGTTGCTGACCGCACTTGCCGCGGGAATTCCGTTGGGCGCGTTGCCGCGTCCGCCGTGGTGGTTCTGGGGTCTGATCGGTGTGGGGGTCGCGGTCAACGCGTCGTTCGCCGGTCTGCCTGCGGTGCTGGTCTTCCTGCGCGCCGTGGCATTGGGCCTGGTGTTGGTGGGGATCTCCATCCTCGTCATCTGGACCACCCCGATGGCCGAGGTCGCACCTGCTCTCGCGCGGCTCATGCGGCCGCTGCGCTGGTTCCGGCTCCCCGTCGACGAGTGGGCGGTCGCGATTGCGCTGTGCCTGCGTGGTCTGCCGATGCTCATCGAGGAACTGCGCATGCTGCGCGCCGCCCACAAGCTGCGCCCGGTCACCAAGGGCCGCACCGATCATCCGTCGGCCGAGATGGGGATCATGGACATGATCACCGCAGCGATGTCGTCGGCCCTTCGACGCAGCGCCGAGATGGCCGAGGCGATCACCGCGCGTGGCGGCACCGGCCGGCTCACGGCGTATCCATCGGGGCCGAAGCGTGCGGATTTTGTTGCGCTGGCGGTGGTCGCGGTCGCGTGTGGGGTGGCGATCGTGGCGACGATCCTGCTCTGATCCCATCCGCGCCCTGAGTGCGGGCCTCACGACCGTCGGCCTGGCCGACAGGTCGGATATGTCCGTCCCTGCACTCGGTCCTCTACGGTAGGAACGTCGTTCACTATCGAGACGAGGTGCGTCATGCTGACGAAGTACGTTCGTCGGGCCCGGGACCGAGCGCCCGAGGTCACGACGATGGAACTGTTCTTCGACCTCGTCTACGTCTTCGCCATCACCCAGCTCGCGGCGCTCCTCGCGCATCACCTCACCTGGGAGGGCGCGCTCCAGACGCTGGTGCTGTTCGGCGCGGTGTGGTGGGTGTGGAACTACACCACGTGGGCGACCAACTGGATCGACCCCGACCGCCTGCCCGTGCGGGTGCTGCTGGTGATCCTGATGGGTCTGGGGCTCATCATGTCGAGCGCCATCCCGGAGGCCTTCGACGAGCGCGGCATGCAGTTCGCGGTGGCGGTCGCGGCGATGCAGATCCTGCGCCCACTGTTCATGGCAATCTCGTTGCGCGGGGACCCCATTGGCCGTAATTACGTCAACCTCGGGGTGTGGTCGACGGTGGCCGGCGCCGTGTGGATCACCGGCGCCTTCGTCGACGACGCGAAGCTCCGGCTACTCATCTGGGCGGTCGCACTGGGGATCGACGTCGCCGGACCCATGGTCGATCTGTGGGTTCCCGGCTTGGGTTCGACGCCGATGGAATCCTGGACGCTGTCGTCGGGCCACCTGGTGGAGCGCAATCGGCTGATCTTCATCATCGCGCTCGGCGAGACGGTGCTGTCGGTGGGACGCGAGTTCTCGGAGGTGCCCGCCACCACGATCGCCTACGTGTCGTTCGTCGTCGGCTTCGCGCTCACCGTCTCGTTCTGGTGGCTGTACTTCGCCCGGCACGCCGATATCGCCGAGGAGCGACTCGCGGATTCGAGCAATCCCGCCGCCGTCGCCCGAGGTGCCTACGCCTACTCGCATGCGATCTTGGTGGGCGGCGTGATCGTCGCTGCCGTCGGCACCGAGTTGATGATCGCCCATCCGCACGAGCACGCCATCACCGGAACCGCCGTGGCCATTGCGGGCGGCCCGGCGATCTTCCTGGTGGGCCTCGCGTTGTTCGTGTACTCGACCGGCGGCATCGACCGTTTCGAAGGGCTCGTCGTAGCCATCAATCTGGCGGTTCTGGTGGCCATCGCGGTGATCGCCGACGTCGCAGACCTTCAACTCTGGATCGTCTCGCTGCTCGTCCTGGTCCCCATGTACGCGATGGTCGGCCTGGCCGCGCTACATGCCGCCCAGAATCCCGAGCCCGACGACGAGGGCACACACAAAACTCCCACTTACACATGAGATCTCGTGTGTAAGTGGGAGTTTCAGGTGTAGCAGTCAGGCGGAGACGACGAGTCCCGGTCCCTGGCTCGTCGCGGTGGCGTAGCGCTCGCCCGCGTCGGCCCAGTTGACCACGTTCCACCAGGCCTTGACGTAATCCGGCTTCACGTTCTGGTAGTCGAGGTAGAAGGCGTGCTCCCACATGTCCAGCATGACGACCGGGATGATCGCCGCCGGGATGTTGCCGCTCTGGTCGGTGAGCTGCAGGATCACCAGGTTGCCGCCGATGGTGTCGTAGCCCAGAATGGCCCAGCCCGACCCCTGCAGGGTGGTCGCGGCCGCGGTGAAGTGGGCCTTGAACTTGTCGAAACCACCGAACTGCTCGGTGATCGCGGTGGCGAGAGCACCGTCGGGCTCACCGCCGCCGTTGGGCGACAGGTTCTTCCAGAAAATGGAGTGGTTGGTGTGCCCACCGAGGTGGAACGACAACGTTGCCGAGAGGCCGTAGACCTTGCCGGCGATCGACTCGTCGTCGCGCGCGGCGGCCAGCTTCTCGAGGGTGTCGTTGGCGCCCTTCACATACGTTGCGTGGTGCTTGTCGTGATGGAGCTCCATGATCTTGCCAGAGATGTGGGGCTCGAGGGCTCCATAGTCGTAAGGGAGATCCGGCAAGGTGTATTCAGCCACGGTATTCCTCTCTGAGGTGACGCTCGTTCTCACTGTTCACGCGCGGTCTTCGACGGTGTCGTCCCTGGCCGCGCGGGCACTTCCACCCTTCCGCAGAGCATGGGGGATTGCAACAAACGGGCGAAAAAGACTTCAAGTGGGGTTGAACTACACGAACCCGATCGGCCGACGAGATTCTACGGAAATATGTTGTCGGCCTTGGTGATTGGACTCGGTGATCGGACTCAGATGAGGACGAGCACGACGAACAGAACCAGAAGGGCGGCGATGCTCAGCGCCGTGGTGCGACAACGGGCACCCACGTTGTAGGCGGCACGCGGAACGGCCGGACGCGACGGTCGGAGAGCGCCACGGAGATCGCCGCTTGCGTGAGTCGCCATCGTCACCTTCCGCACTGCCTTGTGGGCGGGACGAACTGCGTGAGCCCCGTCACAGATGTGATGGACGCCATTAAAACAGAGTCGGTCAATCGACTCAACCCGGCGATCGGGGCTCCGCGTAGACTTGGCGCATGTCGTGGCTTGACCAGCTGTTATCCGGACGCGCACACAAGCAGGAACTCGTCGCAGCCGACGCCGCCCTGGCCGGACGCGAGATCGCGCAACCGCTCGCCTCGGAGAACATCGTCCTGCATCATCCGATGCGCGGAACACCGGATGAGAACTGCGGCGGTGTCGGTCGCTTCGACGGCTACCAAGCGGTGATCCTCGCGGGCGGGTGCTTCTGGGGCGTCGAGGAGATCTTCTGGCAGGTCCCCGGCGTGTACACGACCGCGGTCGGCTATGCGGGCGGGTACACCCCCAACCCCACGTACGAAGAGGTCTGTTCGGCCCGCACCGGACACACCGAATCCGCGCTCGTCGTCTTCGATCCCGCTGAGATCGACCTCGAGGGCATCCTCAAGACCTTCTGGGAGACCCACGACCCGACCCAGGTGATGCGACAGGGCAACGACGTCGGCACGCAGTACCGGTCGGCGATCTTCACGCTCACCGAGGCCGACGCCGAGCTGGCGCGCGGCACCGCGGAGAAATTCGCGACAGCGCTTGCCGAGGCAGGCCTCGGCAAGATCGCGACCGAGATCGCTCCGCTCGCCAAGGCCGGTGACGGGCACTTCTACTACGCCGAGGACTACCACCAGCAATACCTGGCGAAGAACCCGCACGGCTATCGCTGCCACGCGGCGACCGGAATCCACTACCCCGCGTAAGTGCCGGTGACCGAACAGATTTCGCGGCGGCAATGGAATCGCACGCTGCTGCATCGTCAGCACCTGCTCGAACGCGTCGAGGAAGACGCCATCGAGATCCTCGACCGATGCGTCGGACTGCAGGCCCAGGATCCACGTGCGCCGTTCTTCGGATTGCTGTCGCGGATCGAGGGATTCGATTCGAGCGAACTCGACGACCTGCTCACCGAACGCGAGGTGGTGCGCATCGCCTTGCTGAGGTCGACGCTGTTCGTCGTCGACGCCGAGGACGCGCGGTGGATCCGACCCCTCGCCCAGCCGGTGCTCGACGCCGAACTCCGCCGCAACCACGCGTCGAAGCTGGTCACTGCGACGGCCGAGCAGGTCCTCGCCGACGCCGACGAGCTGTTGGCCGGCCGGGAATTGCGCGGTGCCGAACTTGGTGCAGCCCTCGCGACTCGGCACCCCGACGAGCAGCCAACGGTGCTGACCGCCATCGCACGATGCGGGCTGCCGCTGGTGCAGGTGCCGCCGCGCGGGCTGTTCCGTGGGAAGCAGGCGGTGACCTACCAGCGCTTCGACGACTGGGTCGGACCCGGCGAACCCGCGATCGCGGGCGACGAGGCCCGTAAGGATCTCATCCGGCTCTACCTGCGGGGTTTCGGGCCGGCGACCGTGCAGGGCATCCAGACGTGGTGCGGACTCACTGGGCTGCGACCACTCGTGGTGGCGATGGAGGCCGATTGGGAGCTCGCGCGGCTCAGCGGCCCCGACGGCGAGGACCTCTACGACCTCGAGGGTCTCGACATCGTCGACGACGGCCCGGTGCCGCCGCGTCTGGTCGCACCCTTCGACAATGTCCTTGTCGCACAAGCAGATCGACGACGCATCGCCGACGAGGAAGTCTATCGGCGCACGGTCACCGCCAACGGCGCATCGCCGGGCTTCGTTCTCGTCGACGGTTTTCTGGCCGGCACCTGGCGCGTCCGGAACGACGGCACGGTGGGCGTGGAGTACTTGCGCGAGGTGTCGGCGAAGGCACGACGGGATGTCGATGCGGAGGTCGATCGGGTGGAGACTTTCGTCGGCTAACTGCCGGTCCGCGGGTTCCGGCTGGTGATGCAGTAGCGGCGACCCACCGGGTCGGCCATCACGGTCCACCGGTCGTGGGCGACGATCACCCGGGCGCCCCAATCCTCGTGGCGGGCCACCTCATCGGCCACCGAATTGGTGGCGACGTCGAGGTGGGCACGAGTGCGCGTGGGCACGCCCTGCGCGTCGCGGGCCGGCTCGTCGAGCCGTTGAAGCAGGATGCCCAGCGTGAGCTTGGGGTCACGGCGCAGCGCAACGAGCTCGGGTCTGCTGGTCGCCTTGGTGGCGGCACCGGTGATCTGCGACCAGAACAGCACCTCCGCGTCGAAGAGATCCCGCGGGCAGTCGATGCACACCTGGTCGATGATGCTGATCGCGTCACCCGGCCACCGGATCGGCCGTGACTTGCGTGCTTCGCCCTCCCACGGCACGAGGCAGAACACCATCCCGCCGGGCGAGGCCAAGGTGAGGTACTTGCCATGGTCGGCCACCGACGCGGCGCCGAGGGCAAGTGCTTCGGTGGCGGCACTGCGTGGATCGTCGGTGTGAATGTCGAGGTGGACGCCACCCGGACCGTCGTCGATGCGTTGCACGCGCAGGTGGGGATCGCCGAAGAAGGGTTCGAGTGAGGCGAACTCGCGGTGCTCACCCCGCGGCGGCGACACGGTGCTGCCCGCGATGGCCCGCCAGAACGTGACCTCCGGACCGAACTGTTCGGCCGGGAAATCGAGGAATGCGCTCAGCCACCGCACCTGCATGCGCAAAGTGTAGGTCCGACCTCATTACACTCGACGCAATGAACGCAGGAGTCCTGGGCAAGCTGGGCAAAAAGCTCTCGAAGTCGCACACCGAGCAGGTCGCGGTGGTGCGCCTCGACGGCCCGATCGGCGCGTCGCCGGTCGGACGACCCGGCCTCACCACCGACACGGTGGAACCGATCCTCAAGCGCGCATTCGCGACCGAACGGCTCAAGGCCGTCGTCGTGGTGATCAACTCGCCGGGTGGCTCACCGGCACAGTCGGAGTACATCGCCGAGCGGATCCGGCAGCTCGCCTCGGAGAAGGGTGTGCCGGTCCTGGCGTTCTGCGAGGACATCGCGGCCTCGGGCGGGTACTGGATCGCCTGCGCTGCCGACGAGATCATCGCCGCCCACACCTCCATCGTCGGATCGATCGGTGTCGTGTCCTCGGGATTCGGACTCGCGGACGTGTTGTCGCGGTTCGGTGTGGAGCGTCGGCTCTACACCTCGGGCGACAACAAGGCCCGGCTCGACACCTTCTCGCCGGAGACGGCCGAGGATGTGGAGTGGCTCAAGGGACTACAGCGACAGCTCCACGAGTCGTTCATCACCTGGGTGCGGCAGCGCCGCGGCAAGAAGCTCAACGGGCCCGACGACGAGCTGTTCAGTGGAGATGTCTGGGTGGGCGCCAACGCGGCCGAGGTTGGCCTCGTGGACGGCATCGGCGTGATGCGGTCGGTGATCGCCGAGCGTTACCCGGATGCCGAGATCACCGTCGTCGAGGCGCCCAAGCCGTTGCTCGCCCGAGTGATCGGCGGGCAGATGTCGATGAGCGGAGGCGGGTCGGTGGACAGCGTGCTCACGGTGCTGGCAGAAAGCATCACGACCGGTGTACTGGCCGCCGTGGACCGGGCCCAGACGCTGCGAACCACATACTCGACTCGGCTCTGAAGCGCAATTTTCCCCAGGTTTATCCACAGGCTTTCTCAACGGGAAGATTCTGCGAGACCCGACAGATCCATGCACTCATGTGAATTTTGTGTGCGCAGGCTGCACCTTTGTAGTGACGCCCGTCACATAGCGGATGGCCTTGGCCAGCATGTTTCCACAGTTTCCACAGTCTCATCCACAGGTTGACCGTCAGGGTTGATTGTTCTGAGCGGCGTCGATCGTTCACATGTGGATAGAAGTATGATGGTCGACATAGTCGGCTGTTCGGACGGTGTGGTCCGCGTCGGGAGCTCGCTGTGCCACCATGGAATGCGTGAGCATGGGCGACATTGCATCGGTTGCGGTCAACGAACTCCCGGACGACTTCAGCGGAGTTGCCGACGCGGTGATGCTCGACGTCCGCGAGGACGATGAGTGGGCAAACGGACACATCCGTGGCGCGGTGCACATCCCGATGGGCGATGTCCCCTCCCGACTCGAAGAGATCGACCTCGACGCGGAACTCTTCGTGGTCTGCCATTCCAGCGGCCGGTCGATGCGGGTGCTGCAGTACCTGGCTCAGGTCGGCTACGAAGGGTCCTGCGTGGAAGGCGGCATGCTCGCCTGGGTGCAGCAGGGACGTCCGGTCGAGGTGGGTGGCCCGGCCGGGAACGACGATCGCGGATGATCGATCTCTGCCCGCGGTGCCGCATTCAGGCGCCGCACCGCCCGGGCCGTGTACGGTGCCCCCGATGCGGTGGCCAGGCAGGTAATCGGCAGCGGACTCGAGATGGCGGCGTTCTGCGGGCATGTCGTCGCGCACCGCGACACCCGGTTCGGACTGCCCGAACTCGGCATCGGATTGATCCCGGGTGCGGGCGGAACCTACAGCATCCCGCGTCGGATCGGACGATGGCGGAGTGCCTACCTGGTCTTGTCGGGGATAACTCTCGACGCCCCGACTGCGCTGCGATGGGGGTTGGTGGACGAGGTCTCGACAATCTGATCATCGGGGTGGTGCAGCGGTGGTCGCGCGGACCATGAGTTTCGGGGGAACCACGATTCGGCGTGGGGTTTCGTTGTCGGCCATGGCCACGACGGCCTCGAGGGCATGACGTGCCAGCCCGTGCGCGTCCTGGGACACCGTCGTCAGCGGCACCGGCAAGAGCGACGCGAATCGCGCGTCGTCGTATCCGATCACCGAGATGTCCTCGGGCACACGTTTGCCGGCCCTGACGAGTACGTCGATGACACCGGTCGCGCATTCGTCGTTGAAGGCGAGGATCGCCGTCGGAAACTCGTCGGCGGCCGACGTTGCTTCGAGCAATCCGCGGATCGCGCGAGCACCGTCGACGGCCGTGATCCCGCCACCGATCACCGACGCCGACCTCGTGTGTCGATGCGCGGCCATCGACCCCGCAACCGCCATCGACCGAACGAAGGCCTCCCGGCGCACGCGGCTCCCCGGCGCATCACCGCCGTCGATATGGGCAATCCGCCGGTGGCCCAGTGAGACAAGATGATCGACGGCCAACTGCACGCCGTGGGCATCATCGCCGCGAACGTCGCCGGCGCCGGCCGGCGCTGCTTCGCTGACGACCAGGGTCACCGG
This sequence comes from Gordonia sp. NPDC003585, assembly GCF_040610755.1. Taxonomy (NCBI): domain Bacteria; kingdom Bacillati; phylum Actinomycetota; class Actinomycetes; order Mycobacteriales; family Gordoniaceae; genus Gordonia; species Gordonia sp. NPDC003585. The sequence goes on from NZ_JBEXMX010000016.1 coordinate 30,473, forward strand.
AATGCGTTCGGTGAGACGCTCGATCTCGCCGGGGTTCGATCGCGAGCCCACCAGGATCGCTGCTTCACACCTCTCACGCAGGAGGGTCTGCAGGGCAACGGATTCGGGACGTCGCGCGGTCACGGCGCTGATGAGGACGTCGCGTCCGGCATCGGCCGCCGCCCCGTAGATCTCATCCACCAGGTCGCCGTGGAACGGTTCCCGCAGTTCGAAGGTGACCCCGAGGACGCCCGTGGCCGTCGAACGGAGATTGCGAGCACGCTGATCCGGCACGTAGCCCATCTCGGCAGCAATCCGCAGCACACGTTCCCTGGTGGCGGCGCCGGCGCCGGGTGCGCCTCGCATCACGATGGACACCAGCGCCTTGGAGACTCCAGCGGCTTCCGCCACGTCGATCAGCGTCGGCCGCTGCCGTCGGGCCACGTTGCCAGCTCCTTCTTGACCGTTGTGAGGTGCGTCGCCTACTCTAAACTGGCCGCATCCGGCGCACAGTTCTCCTCGATGACGGGCTATCTCACCGGCAACCTCACCGAGCCCGACGGCATCGCAGCGCTGCTCGACTCGGCCGAGGAGTCGATCAAGGTAGCGTCGATCCTGGACTGCCCGCGCCTGAATGTGCATGGGACGGGCCTTGATTCGAGTGGCCTGCCGGTGATCCCGATCGAGGTGACAACTCCGGACATGTGGCTGACGGCGGCGAATACGCTGCAGCGGCTCGCGGAACTCGGCGAACGCCACGGTCGAGTGTTCACACTCGAGAACCTCAACCTCGCTGTGGATCATCCGGGGACACCGTTTGCACGGGCCGCCGACACCATGGCGCTGGTTCGGGCCGTCGACTCGCCGTTCCTCCGCATGAATCTGGACCTCTATCACGCCCAGATCGGCGAAGGAAACCTCATCGAACTCGTCAGGAGCGCACTGCCTTTCATCGGCGAGATCCAGGTGGCCGACGTCCCCGGACGCTGCGAACCCGGCACCGGAGAGATCAACTATCCGGCCATAGCGGCAGCGCTCAAGGACGTGGACTACACCGGCGTCATCGGCCTGGAAGGCTGGGCGAAGACCGACCCCGACACCGCGATCGACGCGTTCGTCGCGGCCTTCGCCTGAGGCGGCGACTCACACCCCCGCGTTGGCGTCCTGCTTCTTCTTCAGCTCGAGCGCGATGTCGATGAGCTGATCTTCTTGACCACCAACGAGTTTGCGATTGCCGGCCTCGATGAGGATCTCGGCCGCTGACACGTTGTATCGCTCGGCATGTCCCTCGGCGTGCTTGAGGAACGACGAGTAGCAACCGGCGTAGCCCATCATCATCGCCGAACGATCAACGAGGCACTCGCTGGGCATCGCCGGCCGAACAACGTCCTGTGCTGCGTCAGCGATCTTCATGAAATCGATGCCGGTGGTGATGCCGAGCTTGTCGCACACACCGACAAACGCCTCGGTCGGCGTATTGCCCGCTCCCGCACCGAATCTACGGATCGATCCGTCGATCTGCTGGGCGCCCGCGCGGACCGCGTTGATCGAATTCGCCACCGCGATATCGAGATTCTCGTGCCCGTGGAAACCCACCATCGCATCATCGCCCAGTTCGGCGACCAGTGCCTGTACACGCACCGTCACATCCTCGAGGACCAGCGCGCCGGCCGAATCCACAACGTACACGCACTGACACCCGGCGTCGGCCATGATGCGGGCCTGCTCGGCCAGCTTCTCCGGACTCTGGGTGTGGCTCATCATCAGGAAGCCGACGGTCTCGAGTCCGAGGTCGCGCGCGAGCCCGAAGTGCTGGATCGAGACGTCGGCCTCGGTGCAGTGGGTGGCTATGCGGCAGATCTGCCCGCCGTTGTCCTGCGCGGCGCGGATGTCGTCCTTGGTCCCGAGGCCCGGCAGCATCAGAAAAGCGATCTTGGCCCGCTTCGCGGTCTCTGCTGCCGCCTTGATCAGTTGCTGCTCGGGGGTTTTGGAGAATCCGTAGTTGAACGACGACCCACCGAGTCCGTCGCCATGAGTCACCTCGATGACCGGCACACCGGCGTCGTCGAGCGCGCCCACAATCGAGCGGACCTCGTCCTCGGTGAACTGATGCCGCTTGTGGTGACTGCCATCGCGCAGCGACGAGTCGGTGACCCGAATGTCGAGAGTGTCGGAGTACTTGCGCGCGTTGGCCATCAAATCGGTACTCATGCGTTGACTCCCAGCTTCTGCTTCGCGATCTCTTCGCCGACCTTGGTGGCGGCGGCGGTCATGATGTCCAGGTTTCCCGCGTAGGGCGGCAAGAAGTCGCCGGCGCCCTCGACCTCGACGAAGATCGAGACGCGGGCGTGGCCACCGTTGAGGACACTCGGTGGGTCGAACTGCGGGTCCTGCAGGAGCCGATACCCCGGCACGTACTGCTGGATCTCCTTTTCCCGCTTGTGGATCGACGCAGCGATCGCGTCGGTATCGGCATCCTCGGGAATGGCGCAGAAGATCGTATCGCGCATGATCATCGGCGGATCGGCCGGGTTGAGGATGATGATCGCCTTGCCGCGTTGGGCACCACCGATCGTCTCGATACCCTTCGAGGTAGTGCGGGTGAACTCGTCGATGTTCGCCCGCGTACCCGGGCCGGCGGATACCGACGACACCGACGCGACGATCTCCGCATACGGCACCGGCACAACCGAACTCACTGCATGCACCATCGGGATGGTCGCCTGACCACCGCAGGTGATCATGTTGGTGTTCGGTGCGTCGAGGTGTTCGCGCAGATTCGCCGGCGGTACCACCGCCGGTCCCACGGCGGCCGGCGTCAGGTCGACGGCGGTGATGCCGGCCTCCTGATACTTCGGCGCATACTCGCGATGCACATAGGCAGACGTGGCCTCGAAGATGAGGTCGGGCTTCTCACTGGAGCCGAGCAGTTCGTCGGCCCCGCCACTCATGGTGATGAGGCCATGATCGGCCGCCCGTTTCATACCCTCGGAGTCGGCGTCGATGCCCACCATCCAGCGTGGCTCGATCACCTCGGATCGTTCCAGTTTGTACATCAGATCGGTGCCGATGTTGCCCGACCCGATGATCGCTGCGGTCAGCTTGGCTGCCACCTGCGCCTCCTGTGATTGTCCTGCGTTCAAAGTGTTGTTACTCGAAATCCAGTGTCACGCTGCCGAGTCCGGCGAACTCGGCGACGAAATGATCACCCGCGTCGATGTCTATCGCGTGGGTCGCGGTGCCGGGCAAGATCACGTCGCCCCTGCGCAGCCGCACGCCGAAGGCCTCGACCTTGCGCGCCAGCCAGCTCACCGCGTTCAGCGGATGTCCCAGCACCGCAGACGAATTGCCCTTGGCAACCACCTCGCCGTTGCGATGCAGGACGGCGTCGATGTCGCCGGTGTCTATCTCGCTGATCGGCACCCGCTGCTCACCGAGAATCCAGCCGCACGACGACGCGTTGTCGGCGATGGTGTCGCAGAGGGTGATCTTCCAGTCCTTGATCCGAGAATCGATCAGTTCGATCGACGGGACCACCCACTCGACGGCCTCGATGACGTCGTCGTTGGTACATCCCTCACCCGGCAGGTCTGCGCCCAGGATGAAACCGACCTCGACCTCCACTCGCGGATAGCAGAGCTTCGACCGGTCGATCGGCGTCGACTCGAAGTACTGCATCTCGTCGAGAAGATGCCCGTAGTCGGGCTCGTCGACGTTCATCATCTTCTGCATCGCCTCGGACGCGAGGCCCACCTTGTGTCCGGCGACCTTGGCCCCGGCATCGAGCCGTTTGCGGATGTTGATGAGCTGGATCTCGTAGGCGTCGACGACGTCGAGTTCGGCATGCGAATCGGTCGGTCGGTCGATCGCGACCGCCGACTGCTCCGCGTTCCACAAATCGAGAGCGATGCGCTCACGAATTGCCTGGTCGACCGCCATATCGTCCCCATTCCCGTCGAGTGAACGTGTTCTAGTTTAGGGCATGACGCCGCGTGGCGGGAGGGGCACTCGAGGGCTCGTCGATCTGCCGGCACGCCTCGTGGCTCAGACGTTACGACGCGGACGGCCGAGTTCGTGCCCCATCGCCCGCCCAGTGGGACTCGAGGCCCCGAGCTTGCTTTGGATCTCATTTTGTATCCAATCTGCTAGTCTGCATGCTCATGACAACTGAGCAGGACGGCACCGACGCCGCGTCACAACCCCCGGTGATCATCGATGTCACCGATGGCGTCGCGACGCTCACCTTGAACAACCCGCGCCGAAAGAACGCCATCACGCTGGAGATGGCGGCGCTCATCGACGACTTCTGCGACCGCGTCGAGCGAGACATGCGGATCGGCGTGGCGGTCGTCCGTTCGAACGGCGCCTACTTCTGCAGCGGTGCGGATACGCGCGACCTCGCGGCGTCGTCGTCGGATCCGGCCTCACCCGAGGCCGTGTCACGCACCTCGGCGGTCTACCGCACCTTTGTCCGGATCGGCGAGCTGCCGGTACCGACCATCGCGCGCGTCGTCGGCGGTGCAGTCGGGGCGGGCCTGAATTTGGCGTTGGCCGCCGACATCGTGATCGTCACCCCGGATGCTGTGATCGACAGCGGGTTCGCGGCACGAAGCATTCACCCTGGTGGCGGACATCTCTCGCTTCTGGGACGCGCCACAGGCTGGTCGACGACCCTCGCGATGGCGACATGCGGCCAATCGTTCACCGGAACCCAGGCGGTCGACCGCGGCCTCGCCTATGCAGCGGCCCCGGAGAACGAGATCGACGGACTGATCGCCGGCCTGACAACAGCGCCGGCCGCCGATCCCGAACTGACCCGACGGATCAAGCAGAGCGCTCGACTCGAACTCGGACCGCCCGCGGTCAGTTGGGCATCGGCGCTGGAGATCGAGCGCGGCGTGCAGATGTGGTCGATGTCGCGAAAGGGGCAGGGCGCCTGGTCGTCTCGCGGTCCCGCGAAGTCATGACCGCCGCCACGCGGCTTCGCCCCTCAGACGCCGACCTGGCCGCATTGCGCGCCGAGGTTCGCGCATTCCTGCGAACGGAACTGGCGGCGGGGAGGTTTGAACCCGTCTCGGACAGTTGGATGACCGGATTCGACGGCGACTTCAGTGCGCGCGTGGCCGCACAGGGCTGGATCGGCATGACGATGCCGACCGAATACGGCGGCCACGGACGCTCCCCCATCGAACGGTTCGTCGTGACCGAAGAGATGCTCGCCCACGGCGCACCGGTTGCCGCACATTGGATCTCGGACCGTCAGATGGCTCCGGGAATCCTTGCCAACGGGACCGAGGTCCAGAAGGCCCGCTACCTGCCGGCGATCGCGGCGGGTGAGCGATTCTTCGCGATCGGGATGAGTGAGCCGGACGCGGGATCGGACCTCGCGGGTGTGCGGACGCGCGCCGTTCTCGGCGACGACGGGTCATGGACGATCACCGGAACCAAGGTCTGGACCACCGGTGCACATCTGGCCGACGCGATGGTTCTGCTCGCCCGCACCGACGGCGGCCCCGACGACAGGCAACGGGGCCTCTCCCAGTTCGTGGTGGATCTCCCCCACCCCGACATCGAGATTCGACCGTTACGCAGCATCGACGGCGCCGAACATTTCAACGAGGTGATCTTCCACGACGCACGGGTCGGGGCAGATGCGCTGCTGGGCGTCCGCGGACAGGGCTGGGCACAGGTCATGGGAGAGCTGGCCTTTGAGCGGTCCGGACCCGAGCGATACCTGTCGACGATGCCGCTGCTGCGCGCCTGGGCCGATCTTCTCCGCACCACCGGAGCTACACCCGAGCAGCGAAAGACGTTGGGCATGGTCACCGCTCGGGCGTGGGCGCTGCGTCGAATGTCACTGGCTGTCGCGCATGAACTCGATGCGGGTGGCCGCCCCGACGTGCTGGCCGCGATGGTCAAGGACGTGGGGTCCACCTTCGAGGGCGACCTGGTCGAAGCCGTTCGCACGTCGAGCGGCACTGTTGCAGCGCGAGGAGGTCACGACCCGTTTGCACGTCTGCTCGCGGCCAGTGTGCTGCACACACCGGCGTTCACCCTGCGGGGCGGGACCAATGAGATCCTCCGCGGAATCGTGGCTCGGGGAATGGGATTGCGATGACCTATCCCAACAACGAGATCACCGAGGTTGTCGACGCGATCGTCGATCGCGTGGGCATCGACACCACCACGCCCGCCGCGGTGCCCGACCGAGATCTATGGGCGGCGCTGGCGGAGGCCGGCTTCACGGCGATCGGAATCCCCGAGAACGTCGGTGGTTCCGGCGGGAGCATGGCCGACGCCGTCACCCTCGCGGCGGCAGCTTCGGCGCACGGCGCACTGACGCCGGTGATCGAGCACACCGTCCTTGCTGGATGGCTCGCTGCGAGCGCCGGTTTCGATGTGGAGTCGGCCATCGCGACCATTGCCGTGGGCGATAGTCGTTGTGCCCTCAGTGATTCCTCCGAGGCCATGGTGATCGACGGATTGGTCACCGGGGTGGTCCACGCCGACATGGCCGACGTCGTGGTCGTCCTGGTCGAACCGGCTGGGTCGGGATCTCCACAACTCGCAGTAGTCTCGACATCCGCGCAGGGGATCACCGTCGATGAACGAACCGATCTGATCGGAGCGACCGTCGCCGACCTGACGTTCGACTCGACTCCTGTTCTCTTCCAGGCACCGTCACCGATCGGCATTGATGAGCTGCAGACACGTGCAGCACTGGCCTACTCGGCGGTCATGGCAGCCTCCGCGGGCGCGATCCGGGACCGCACGATCCGATACGTCAACGAGCGAACGCAGTTCGGACGGCCCTTGTCGAAATTCCAAGCCGTCCAACATCGTCTCGCCTGGTTGGCCGCTCTCACAGCCCTGTGTGAGATTGCGGCTACCGCGGCCGTCGACGCATCTCAGAGTTCTTCCACCGAAGCGGCCCAAACCGCAATCGCCGCCGCCAAGACCGTGGCGTCGTCGAGCGCACGAGAGATCACGGCTGCGGCGCATCAACTCCACGGCGCCATCGGTTTCACCGCAGAGCATCCGTTGGGCCGGTTCACCACGTCGCTCTGGACATGGCGCGACCGGTATGGGAGCGAACAGGATTGGGCTGCGGTGCTGGCCGCCCAGATCCTCGATGACGGGACCGATGTCTGGGATGTGATTGTCGGAGAACACACGGACGCAGGGGGCAATGCATGAACGCACACGACGACCGCATCGACGGCCGCAAGGCGTGGCGGACCGCGGACAGTACCGAGAACCATGGCGTCCTGAGCGGTGTCCGAGTCCTGGATCTGAGCCGGGTGCTGGCAGGGCCGTACACCACGCAGACGCTCGCCGACCAGGGCGCCGAGGTGATCAAGGTCGAGGCGCCGACTGGTGACGAGACCCGGGGATGGGGTCCGCCGTTCATCGAATCAGGCACGAGCAGCGCCTATTACGCGGGACTCAATCACAGCAAGGAGAACATCAGCCTGGACCTGCGGACAGACCAGGGACGCGGCATCCTCCGTGAACTGCTGGCCGGCGCCGACGTGGTGGTCGAGAACTTCAAGGCGGGAACCATGGCGCGCTGGGGTTTCGACTACGACGATGTGCTCGCGCCGATGAATCCCGGGCTGGTGTATTGCCGCATCACCGGCTTCGGGGTGGACGGACCACTGGGTGGGCTTCCCGGATACGACGCCGTTCTGCAGTCCTTCGGCGGATTGATGAGTATCAACGGGTATCCCGACCGCAAACCGCTGCGCATGGGTGTCCCGATCGTCGACTTGATGGCTGCCAATCACGCGGTTCAGGGGATTCTTCTTGCGATGCTCGAGCGCGGCCGTAGCGGCCGCGGGCAGCTCGTCGATATCACCCTGCTCGATTCGGTGATCTCCATTCTGCATCCGCATTCCGCGAATTGGCTTACCAGCGGCTCGGTTCCGCAACGAACGGGCGATGTTCATCCCACTGTGGTGCCCTATCAGGTCTTCACGGCCCGAGACGGCGACCTGTTCATCAGCGCCGCCAACGATCGCCAGTTCCGGTCACTGGCCTCGGCACTCGGCGCTCCCGAGGTGGGGTCCGATCCGCGTTTTGCCACGAATGCCGATCGGCATGCGCACCGTGACGAGCTCATCGCAACGCTCAGCGAACGCATCGCCACGCATCGTCGCGAGGATCTCGCTGTGCGACTCGAAAAGGCCGGCGTCGCCGCCAGCGCCGTGCACACCGTCGACGAGGCGCTGCAGTCCGAGCAGGTGCGCCATCGTGGACTCTTCCTGGACACCGAGGAGTACCGCGGAATCGGCGTTCCGGTCTCCCTGAGTCGTTCAGCGCACCGGAGTCCGCGTCCCGCGGCGCCGCGCGGCCACGACACCCGAGCCGTGCTGCGGGCGATGGGCTACACCGAGGAGACGGTCGAGGAGTTTGCGGCGTCGGGTGTTCTCGGCGAGCCACTCACCACGGAATCCGCACTGTGACAATCGATTCGGATCGGACCATGGGGAAGGTCTCCGGTCGGGTCGTCGGCGGGATCGAGCACCTCATCGTCACCGGCGAACTGCTTCCCGGCCAGCCGATCCGACAGGAGTTGATGGCACAGCGTTTCGGTGTCAGCCGGCTACCCGTGCGAGAGGCACTGCGACAACTTGCCGCATCGGGACTCGTCTCTCATGAGCCGAATGTCGGCTACACGGTTGCGCGGTTGAACAAGACCGACTTCGACCAGATCTACCTCATGAGATCCCTACTGGAACGCGAAGTGCTACTCAGCCTTCCGAAACCCGATGACATCACCCTTGCCGAGGTCGTTCGTCTGGGCACCGACGTCTCCGACAGCGCTGCACACGACGACATCGTCACGATGCGTCTGCGCAACCAGAATTTTCACTTCGCCATGTTCGGGCAGTCACCACTGACGCTGATTGTTGCCGAGCTCCGTCGACTGTGGACCATGGCGATGCCGTATCACGCTGCTTACCTGCATGATCCGGCAGCGCGGGCCCGAGTGTTGGCCGAGCATGACCAGATCGTCGACGCCTATGCCACCAACGACACGACGAGAATGGTCGAACTGATGAACCTGCATCGTGAGGGTGGCGAAGCGAGTACGGGACTCATGCTGCAGGGCGGCTCCCAATAGACTCTGTGTCGTCTGCGCTTTCGTGCTCGCCGCCGAATTCAGCTGCGTACGCCGCCCGACCAAGCACTCGGCCGAGTTCCACGTACGCGGCGAACTGTGCTTCACCGAACCACTGGTCGGATGTGCTGTCATGCGGGAAGGTCGGGCTTTCTGCGGCATAACGTTTCAGCCATCCCGGACATTCATCGGTGAGCACGGCTTTGGCGAAGATCAGCAAGCCGGTGTCATGGTTCTCCGGAAGACCCGCGGCTGCCGGATACATGATGTCGCCCACGATGATCGGTGACAGGGCAACACGCTTGGCGAGTTGGTCCTCCATTCCATCGATCTCGGTGGGCTTTTCCTCTGATCCCGGAACGATGTCGCGCAGACCGCCCTCACGTAGGACGATTCGCACGCCGAGTTCGTACTCGGCCAGGCGGATGGCCTCGTGCAGGGTGCTCAGCGTCGGAGGTGGATCACCACTGGCATCGACGCAGTAAATGGTTCGACACTTGCGTCGGAGACATTCGACCAAACCCAGGTTCTCGTAGTGTCCACCATCGGTGACCTGCAGAAGACGGGCACCACGATGATTGCAGCCCAGCACTTCTCGATAGAGATAGGACACGCCACGGAACAACGGGAACCGCAGGGGAACACTGCGGTCCCGGCCGCGATGGAACAATCCACCGCCTGCTTCCAGCTCGTCCTGGTCGGCGGCCCGGACCTCTCGGACGAACTCGGGATTGGGTAGCCATGTGCCGAGGCGTGCCCCGGACAGCGCGAGCAGTTTCTGGTACCAGCGGCCCTGCCGCCCCATCGAAGACGCGAAAGCCGCCCCGCTGGTGGCCATCGCGGCTTGCACCGTCAGATCGCGGCGTAGGCGGGGCGAGCAGGTCGACGCAGCGGCCTTGGTCGGGAGGTACCCGAATTCGGGTCCACCGATGTGGTCGGCCGACATCGTGTACGAGTAGGCACTCAGGCCGGGCGCCGGCTTGTCGGTGCCTGTGACCGCTGCGGCGCAGGCGAACACGAAGTGCGGCAGGTCCTCTCCGGTGGTCCCATGAGTCGAGAGGTCGGTGGATTCCTGGTAGTGGTACGGCTCTGCCACATTCGCCCCTCGTCGCACCGCGAAGGCCGCCGCAAGGCGTCGACGATAGAACGGGTGCAAGCTCACCGACGTGACGTCGAGTGCTGCGACGACGAGGATCAGCCCGGCAGCGACTGCCATCGTGGTGACGAACGGCCCGAGTGGGCGATCGCCCACGATCACCTCCAGCCCGCTCGCGGCGACGCCGCCCGCCACCATCAGCCAGGTCACCCCCAGCAAGATCAGGGACAGCGCTGTCGTGATCAGCGAGATGACGCCGCGCGGCACCGCTCTGACCACACCTTGCTTTCCGCCCTTGCCGACCAGACCCTTGGCCCGCTGCCACCACGAATCCTTGTGGCGCCATAGCATCGCCACCAGTGTCGCGACGTACTGAACGAGGAACAGCGCGGTCACGCCACCAACGGCCGATGGAAAGTCAGAGGAACCGGAATCGTTGTCGTGCACGATGTTCCAGCAGGTGTGCATCAACGCGGGAATGGCGAAACAGAGAGTGACCAACAGGATCACCGACCCGGCGCTGAACTGCACCATCCGTAGCCCGGCCTCATTGATCCGGATGGCCGTGGACACCCCATTGCGACTCGTACGCTTCGACTTTGGATCGAAGACCTCGGCGAAGACCGAGATGAGCAGGGCCACCACACCGGCGGCCACGAACACTCCGATGGCCCACATCACCATCGGAACGTGTCCCGCGGTCGTATCGGAACTCATCACGCCCGTTGGGACGATGTCGATCGCCGACAGTGGAATATCGGCGAACAGGAGGGCGATCAGACCACCGGCGATCACGGCAGGGGCGAACAGGCTGACCAACGCCACCACGAGGTTCCGGAAGACCACGCCGAGCGCCACCGCGAGACCGCCCGCGGAGTCGGCGATGAAGCTGGAGTGACGACGGATGTGGTCGAACTCCATCGACCCCTCGGTGAAACGATCGGACAGTTTGGGCGGAGGCGGCGTTGTCACCGGTGACGTTTCGCGATCTGCGGCCGTCGCAAGTGCAGGACGCGGCGCGTTCGGCTTCTCGTGCAGCGCAAGGAGATAGGCACCGGCGGTGTAGCCACCACCGGAGACCGAGACGATGTGATCGAAGGTGTCGAGAACCTTGGGACTGCGTCCCGGGTTCTGCTCGTCCGGACAGAGCTCCCTCCTTGCCAGTGTCTGCATCGCCCCCATCGCCACGCACGCCGAGCGAATTCCGCCGCCGGAAAGGCACAAACCGCGCGGCTCGTCGCCGCTGTTCTCGCCACGCCCGGCGGGTGGTGGCACGTCAAAGCCCTTGGCCCACCTCGTCTCATCGCCGGCGACCTCGATGGTGTCGACGACGTCGAGCATGGCGGGCTCGTTCTCGCCGTCCTTCTTTCGTGGCTTGGCGACCCGGCCGACCGTGATCCACGAGGTCAACAGTCGGAAGAGGACGTGCCCGAATCCGAGTACCACCGGGATCGAGGCGACCAGCATGCAGAACTTGATCGTCGCCGCCACCGACACCGCGAACCGCCAGTGGGGTCCGCCGAGAAGCAGGACGTTCTCGGTGACGTCGGCGACCACTACGACGGCCGCGACACCCATCGACACCAGTGCCATCACGCGGGTCGCATCCGCGAATGCGTACAGGTACACAAAGATCGAACAGACCGCCAACACGATCGCGTAGCCGACGATCACAAACCAGTCGGCAAACACGGCATCATTAACCTGGATCGAGCTGGTCGGATCGTTGAAGGTGTACGCGAGCAGCCCCGGCGGCGATGCCTCGCCCCAGTTGAGGGCGATCAGCACCACACCTGCGCTGATCGCGAGTACCGGTAGCGTGACGATCCACACGATCGGCGCCCTGCGCGCGCGGTCGACCAACGGCGTTGACTTCTCGTCATCCATGACGATCTCCCGACATCGGCGGCGACGTGCGGGGAACGGCACGACGTCCGTCGTCTCAGCCTCGTCCCCGTCGAACCGGGGTGCACGAGTAGACGGCTACGCGAAACCCGCGGCTCGGTGCTACTCGGTGCTCGCGGCCGACGGCGACGGAGTGTCCGGCGCCGAGGCCCCTACCCAGTCCCGCTGCGAGGCGACCTGCGCCAGCTGCCGTTTGGGCGCCCACTGTTGCGTCACTCCGACACCGACCATCCACACCGCGATCGGGAGCAGGTCGAGGATCGGCGTGTGGAAGACGTGTTCGAACCACCACTGCAGCAGCCCTGCGAGGATCGCCAGACCGGCGGCCGCAAGGATGGCGAACCACCAATTGGCCCAGAAGGTGAAGGAGAGGAGCGTGAGCCCGAGCACGGCTGCTGCGGCCACGAAGCCCGCATAGCCAGCCGTGTCGTAGCCGGGGATCCAGTCGACGATGACATGCGCGAAGCGGCTGTCGCATGTGGCCTTCGAGTTGTTCATCATCTGGCGCACGCACTCACCGTTCGCCGCGGCGAAATACGCGAAGATGCCCGTCCCGGCAAAGATGACCCAGGTGGCGCCGATGAGGAACAGACGCCAGCCGCCTCGCTTCGGAGGCACGGTCCGGACCTTGAGCGATTCGGCGTTGAGGTACCACAGTGCGAGTACCACTCCAACCGTGGCCAGGACCATGAACTCCAGTCCGATACCGAGCGTCGTGTCGGCGTCGACCCATTTCGCGAAGTTGTTGATCCACCAGGCAGTTCCGATCGCGATGAGCACCACCGCGAGTGCGGCGGCCGCGATCTGGTGGTTTCTGGCGCGCGGCCACGCCTTGGTCACACGGCTCTGCCAGCGCTCCGGCCGAGTGGTGTCGAACCCGCGTGGCGCGGCGTAGATCGCAGCTCTCACCCGCGACCATCGTTTGTGAACCCGGAATCTGCGCCACAGGAGATACCCGCCGGCCGCCGCCAACAGCGTCACGAAGACTCCCTGGCCCACCGACTTGGTCGCACCAGAACCCAGGAGGGTAGCGGCAAGCATCGCGACCCCGACAGCCGCGACGAGACGCAGGAGGTCTGCGGCCAGGGTGACGACCGGCACCAGCGGCCGCACGGCAAGCAAGGCGATTCGGGTGGACAGGCCCTGGATTCCACCTGCCGAGGACTCCGCGGGCCAGAGCGCGCGCAGCAACAACGGCACTGTTCTGGCGACCACCCCGAACCGGTATCCGATCGGCAGATTGTCGATGGTCTCGCCGCTCACCGTGTCGATGACCCGCAGCACCGTCTCGCTCGGTGGGGCGTCGTCCGCAGAGCAATCACCCTCGGGAGCCTTCTGGATCTCGCTCTGGAGATCACGGATCGCCTGCTCCCGAACTTGCTTGCCCACAGCGGGTTTCATCAGCAATTCGACGACGCCGGCCGCGGCATCCAGCCGCCCCCAGCACCAGTCGTTGCGCCGCCATCCCGCGTCCAGGAAACCACCGAACCGGGCAAGCACCGTGCCGGCCAGTTTGACGTCGGCGCGCTTCAGCTGTTCCGCCTCGTCGATCGCCCGCTTCCGACGCTCGGGCGTGAGCACCGCCGGATCGGTACCGGCGCGCAACCATGTCTCGAGTTGGCTGTCGATGGCGGCATTCACGAGTTTGGGAAACGCGGCCCGCGGTGTGGTGTCACCGGTGATCTCGGTGAACCGCACAGTGGATGCGGTGTTAGGTATACCGGACTGCGCGCACAGACGGGTGATACCGGCGATCGTCAGATCCATCCCGCGGATTGCCGCGAACAACGACTCGTTCCAGGCGGACAAGTCCGGGTCCGCGGCGTCGCCACCATTGTCATTCACGACGGCCCATGCCTGCACATGCGAGAGATAGTCGACCAGTCGCGTCCGCAGACACGCCAGAAGCGAAGACCCTGGCGGCGGCGTTGGCGCGCCCTTCTCGCACACCCCTATTCCCGTCACACCGCTGCCGGGCGCAGCCAGTGCGGCATAGAACTCCTCTTCGGCGACATCAGCCGGTTCCGGCGCAAGGACGCCTGCTACACCGGTTGATATCCACAGTCCGTCCTGCCTCGCGATACCCCTGATCATCCTCGTGCTCATGGGCTCGTCGTCGGGACCTCCGGCGGGAAGGGACACGAGCATCGCGTCCGTGGTGATGCGACGCCCCTCCCGCAGCACGGTCAAACATCGGTAGAGACCGGCCTTCAGATCCCGCAGTGCGGGCGTCGCCTCGGCGGCCGAGAGTTGCTCGTCGCCAAGCCTTTGCAGTTGTTGAACCCACGCAATGAGAATGCGACACGCCTCGCCCAGCCGGACGACATCGCCAAGGCGATAGACCTCTCTGGCCGATCTCACCTCCTCGGGTGACGGCCCCATCGGGATCGATCCGTCGGCCGGATATGAGTCGATGAACCCATAAGCCCTCAAGACCTCCCGACGGATCGGCAGGATCGTGCTGTTCTTGAATCGCGGATAGGGCCTCGAATCAAATGGCCGGGAACACATCTGGGCCACCGGATCCGCAAGCAGTTCACCGATGCGTTCCGTCTCGTTTCCGATCCGGCAGTCGAGATAGCCGGCTTCGCTTCCGAAGTCGACACCGTCAGCGGGCGACCCGAAGCCACCGAGCGCATTCATCCGATCCCGGACCTGCGTCTCGGAGGCGTTGTAGCGCCATATCTGTGCCACCTCGTCTGCGGCACTCTCCTCGCGCTTCTGAAGTTTCTTCGCTCCCAACACAACCGAGAGCCATGAGACCGAACTCGCGGTCTGGGCGTCCGCTCCTCGCGTCCCGCCTACTGGTGCTGCCGGTGACTCGTCCTGGCGTGGCGGTTGCGGATCCAGGTAGATCAGATGCCGCTCAGACGGATCCGACGCCGGAGCACGTTGAATCGCCCGCAGCGCGCGATCGATCGGGATGTTGTCGAAAACTCCACCATCGATGACCTTGAATGTGTCGACGGGGCGACCCAGCCGCTCGTTTGCGTCCGTGCCGTCGGCGCCCTGCCGAGCGAACGGAAACACCGAGACCATGTTGACGACCGCATCCTTCGCGCTGCCCTCGACGAGTTCTCCGCCGTCGGTGCGTACGGGTCCCGTCGCGTCGGCTCCGAGAACGGAATGCACCGCCGCCGGCTCGAAAGCGCCTGGAAACGACGAGGTCGACCGGGCGGCGAGTGCCATGCGCCTCCTCGCAAGGTCGGGAGCGTCGTCGGCGGCGTCCGGAGCTCCGGGGATCGTGCTGAATGCCGACTTGAGTCCGCCTGGCCGTCGCGCGAACGAGAAGTTGGCTCGGTTGCCCAAACGTTGCTCGCCGTCGGTCAGCAGGGTCGCCGCAAGTTCCACGGCGATCTGATCCTGCTGCGGCGCGCGTTCAAGCTTCGCCGCGTCCCCAATCTTGTTCAACGTGTCCGTGGCGAGCGCCAAGAATCGACCATCGCCATCCAGCAGGGACGGCACAGACCCCCAACCCTGGTCGCGAATCAGGTCCCACAGATCACCGTCGTTGGACCACATCCGCCCGACCGTCCGGTCACTGACCACGCCATAGCTCTGCGTGAGCGCGTACAGAATCGCGTTCAACCCGCCCGCGCTGGCGCCGGCCAGGATGTCGAACTCGACGGGACCGAAACCTGCGCTGTCCAGCATCTGGCGGTACAGATGCGCTCGTCGACGACGCTCGTCGCCGGGCGCCGGGCACCTGGGCGACGCGAGTTCCGGCGACCCGTTCGTGCAGCCACATTTCTCCGTCCCCCACGCCGCACGCCGCATCAGGTCCAGCTCGGCGACCGCGCCGCCGATCCACACCGCCATGCTGACGCCACCGCGCATGGCGAGCGCGATGCGCAGGGTCTTGCCTTCCAGGGCCGCGGGCGCGGTGGATGGATCGCCCGATGGAGCGTTCGCGGGTTTCGACAGTTGCTGCGCTGGCGTTTCGGGCACGGGACTCCTCAGGTCGGCATGCGAAAACGACTGGTCAGGCGGGATCGCTACCAGGATCACCGATGTGCAACCCCGGCGCCCGAGTAACGCGCTACTCGATTTCACTCCGTGACCTGCGGAGAGCTGTACCTGGGAGGCGCGCCACGCGCACAGTGCACACGGTCGGACTCCCACGTACAGATTTCCGCGCAGGTACCGCCACCCCTGGCGCCACATTTCTGCAACGTGTTCTAATTTGTAGGTAGAACACGTTGCACCCGCGGCGCACGAAGGGACCCACATGGCCGACGCGACCGAACCAGCAGTCAAGGAGAACGGCGAGGAGTTCGACGTCATCGTCGTCGGCGCCGGAGCGGCCGGTATGAGCGCGGCCATCACCGCGGCCAACAAGGGTCTGCG
The DNA here is from genome assembly GCF_040610755.1 of Gordonia sp. NPDC003585. Lineage (NCBI taxonomy): Bacteria > Bacillati > Actinomycetota > Actinomycetes > Mycobacteriales > Gordoniaceae > Gordonia > Gordonia sp. NPDC003585. Next base: position 46,924 of record NZ_JBEXMX010000016.1, read on the forward strand.
CACGGTGCTGATCGAGAAGTCGCCGTACTGGGGAGGCTCGACCTCCCGCTCCGGAGGTGGCGTCTGGATCCCCAACAACTCCGTGCTCAAGCGCGACGGCGTCGAGGACACTCCCGACAAGGCTCGCGAGTACGTCCACGCCATCATCGGCGAGCACGCGCCGGCCGACCGCATCGACGCCTACATCGACCGCGGCCCAGAGGCGCTGGACTTCCTGATGGCGCACGCGCCGCTGGACCTCGAGTGGGTCAAGAACTACTCCGACTACTACCCGGAGGCGCCCGGCGGTCGGCTCGGTGGGCGCTCGATCGAACCCCGGCCGTTCGACGCGCGCCGCCTCGGCGACGACCTCAAGACGCTGCACCCGCAGTACACCAAGGCCCCGCTGAACATGGTGGTGCTCCAGTCCGACTATCGCTGGCTCAACATCGGGATGCGGCATCCGAAGGGCATAGGGCGGATGGGCAAGGTGGCGGCACGCTTCTTCTGGTCGCGCAGCCGCGGCAAGAAGAACATCGCCATGGGCGCCGCCCTCGCCGCCGAACTGCTGCTCGGGGTCCGCTCGGCGGGCGTGCCGATCAGGTTCGACACCGGACTCAAAGACCTCGTCACCGAGAACGGTCGGGTCACGGGTGTCATCGCCGAATCCGACGGCGCCGAGGTCACCATTCGCGCCCGACGCGGCGTGATCCTGGCGTGCGGCGGATTCGAGCACAACGCGGAGATGCGCAAGAAGTATCAGCGCGACCCGATCGGCTCGGAGTGGACGACCGGAGCAACCTCCAACACCGGCGACGGCATCAACGCGGGACTCAAGATCGGTGCGGCCGTGTCGCACATGGACGACGCCTGGTGGGGCCCGACCATCCCGCTTCCCCGCGGGCCGTGGTTTGCGCTCTCGGAACGTTCGGTGCCCGGCACGTTCATCGTCGACATGGCCGGCAAGCGGTTCATGAACGAGTCGCTGCCGTATGTCGAAGCGGTACACCAGATGTACGGCGGCGAGTTCGGCCAAGGCGACGGCCCGGGTGAGCATGTGCCAGCCTGGATGGTCTTCGACCAGCGCTGCCGCAACCGCTACCTGTTCGCGGGAATCAATGCACGCCAGCCACTTCCGAAAAAGTGGTTCGAATCGGGTGTCGTCGTCAAGGCCGGCAGCATCGCGGAGCTGGCCGAGAAGATCGGGGTGCCCGCTGATGCACTGAAGGCCACCACCGACCGCTTCAACGGTTTCGCCAAGACCGGCACCGACGAGGACTTCCACCGCGGCGCAAGCGGATACGACCATTACTACGGCGACATCACCAACAAACCGAATCCGAGTCTCGGCGCCGTCGACAAGGCGCCGTTCTACGCCGTGAAGATGGTGCCGGGCGACCTCGGCACCAAGGGTGGCATCGACGCCGACGCGAGCGGGCGGGCCCTGCGGGCCGACGGATCGGTCATCGACGGTCTGTACGCGGCCGGCAACACCAGTGCGCCGGTGATGGGCCACACCTATGCCGGCCCTGGCGCGACGATCGGACCCGCGCTCGTCTTCGGTTATCTCGCCGCACTCGACTGTGCGCGCGAGTCCGAAACAGCCGGTGCCGCAACCCCGTCGACAGGAGCCTGAACCGTGCCCATCGATCCCGGCGTCGCCCTCGGCGCCGAACTCCCCGAGGTCACCTTCTCCTGGACGCCGTCGGACGTCGCGCTCTATCACCTCGCGGTGGGAGCGGCGGCCGACCCCATGGATGTCGCGGGGTTGGCCTACGTCGACGACGCGACGCCGAAGGTGTTGCCCACCTTCGCCACCGTGGCGGCGAGCTTCCATGCGACCGAACCGCCCAAGGTCTCCTTCCCGGGCGTCGACATCGACCTCGCGAAAGTGGTGCACGGCAGTCAACAGATCACCGCGCACCGGCCGCTACCGCCGGGCGGCAAGGCGACCACCCGCACCCGCATCGCCGAACTGCAGGACAAGGGTTCGGCCGCGGTGATCGTGCAGGAATCGGTGACCACCACCGACGACGGTGAGCCGCTGTGGACGGCCCGGTCGTCGATCTTCGCAAAGGGCGAGGGCGGCTTCGGGGGCGAGCGGGGCACGTCGTCGAAGATCGCCTACCCCGACCGTGACCCCGACCACCGACTCACCGTGGCCACCCTGCCCCAGCAGGCTCTGCTCTACCGACTCTGCGGCGATCGCAATCCACTGCACTCCGATCCGGAATTCGCCTCACGCGCCGGCTTTCCGCGTCCGATCCTGCACGGCCTCTGCAGCTACGGAACCGTCTGCCGGGCAGTCACGGACGCCGTGCTCGATGGTGACGTCGCGGCGGTCGGCGAGTTCTCGGCCACCTTCGCGGGGGTCGTCTTCCCCGGCGAGACTCTCAGCGTCATCGTCTGGGAGGCCGACGACCGGCTGCTCGTCACCGCCACCGTCGGCGATCGTGACGACGCACCCGCACTCGGCAATGTGGTGCTCCGCCGCGCGCAGTAACCTCGACGCGGCGGCCACACCGGCCACCACACCGAGTTTCGAGGAGATCTGATGAGCGATTCGCTGACCCCTTTGCTGGAGAACAACCGCGAAGCCGTGGTTGCGGACCTGGTGGGGGTGATCGACGCGGAGGTCGCCGACCAGAAGGGTCTGTCCGGCGCCGCGGTCAAGACGGCATATGCCGCCGCGCAGAAGATCAAGCCGGGCGTCGTCTCCAACGCCACGAATCTGATGCTGCCCGATTTCCTGTCGGCACTGGCACCGTTCTGGGACAGCAAGCCCGACGGCGTCGCGTTCGGCGACCACCTGGTTGCCAACGACGACGCGGCTGCCGAAGCCCTGCTGACGGTCACCGACGACCAGGCGGAGTCGGCGAAGCCCGCACTCGCCAAGGTCTATGGATCGCTACGGGGAAAGGGGAAAGGCCATGTCGTCGCGGCACTCCCACGGGTCGGTGCCGCGATCGAGCGTCACGCGGGTTGATATCCGCGTGAAACGCTATGCCGCCGAGGTGACGATGATGAGCAAGCCGACGACCACCGCGACGAGCGCGGCGAGCATCGACAGCACACGCCAAACGTGCACTCGTGCAGGCGAGTAGTCGGTACGTTGTGAAGGAGCGACCTGGGGAGAGGCCATGACCTGTCACCGCTTTCGGTTGTCCGGACAACGTGGGCCGGTGGTCCACATCACCGGGTTGGTACAGCAGTGATAAATGTGTCACATGTTGCGACGCTGAGCACAGCATGAGACGCGCGTGTCGCGGTAACGAAACCGCAACGCACTCATTACCGCTCCTTGAGGTGCGCCCTTCGATACGCTCGCAGGCTCGCTACTCAGGACCCGCGCAGCGAGCCTCGAAGGGCGGTCACTCATGAAGCAGCGAACCATCGGCGGCATGGACCTGCGCTCTGCGTGGCTCATCCTGATCGCCTGCGCCGCGGTGAGTATGGTCGTCGCGGCCATGGCGGCGCTCAACACCGCGCTTCCCCAGATCGCGATTCACACCGGCGCCGACGCCGGGCAGATGACCTGGATCATCGACGGCTACACACTGGTTCTCGCTGCGCTGCTGCTACCGGCGGGCGCGATCGGCGACAGATTCGGACGACGCGGAGTGCTCATCGTCGGTCTGGTCCTGTTCGCCATCGCGTCGCTGGTGGCCATCTGGGTCTCCGGCCCCAATCAGCTCATCGCGACCCGGTGCTTTGCCGGCGGCGCGGCGGCGCTCATCATGCCGACGACGCTCTCGTTGATCACCTCGGGTGTGCCGCGAGATCGACGTCCCATCGCGATCAGCATCTGGGCCGCGGTCGCCGGTGCCGGCGCGATCGCCGGCTTCCTCGTCACCGGCCTCCTCCTCGAGTTCTTTTCGTGGCGTTCGATTTTCATCGCCTTCGCGATCTCGGCCGCCGCAATGGCGTTGCTGTGCCTCACAATTGGGACGTCGAAGGACCGCGACCCCGGCAAGTTCGACTTCCCTGGCACCATCACCTCGATCCTCGCGGTCACCGGCGTCGTGCTCGGACTACTCGAAGCGCCGCACCGCGGGTGGGATGACCCGCTGGTGTTGATCGCCCTCATCGGCGGTGTCGCCTTCGGCGCGGCGTTCTGCCTGATCGAACTCCGTCGCACCGACAAGCTTCTCGACGTTCGTCTGTTCACCAATCGCGCGTTCGGCGCCGGATCCCTCTCGGTTGCACTGCAGTTCTTCGCCTCCTTCGCGGTGTTCTACCTGTATCTGCAGCGGCTGCAGCTCGTCTACGGCTTCACGGCGTTGCAATCGGCGTTCGCCCTCATGCCGATGGTCGCCGGCACGGTCATCTTCGGTCTGCTCGGCAATTGGCTTGCGGTTCGGTTCCACTCACTTCGGTTCGTGTTGGCCAGTGGGATCTTGCTCGCCGGTGTCGGCCTGATCCTGCTCGGTGCCGTCGACTACGACACCTACTGGCAGTCGATCTGGATGATCTCGATCTGCGCGACCGGGATCGGCATCGCGACCGCACCGTCGACGACGGCCATCATGTCCAACACCCCGCTCGACAATCAGGGCATCGGGTCGGCGGTCAACGACACGGCTCGCGAGTTGGGTGCCGCGATCGGCATCGCACTCGCCGGCAGCATTCTGGCCGCGGGTTACACGTCTCGGATCGAACCGACAGCTGATCTCGCGCGCGAGCAGTTGACCGCGGCCGGTCAGCAGCGGATCGCCGCCGGTGATACGGCCGGCGGTCAGGCCCTCATCGACGCAGCCAACGAGGCGGCCGACCGGATATCGAAGTCGCTCGCCGAAGCCGTCGAGGTGATCGCCCGACTCCCCGCCGACGCTGCTCCCCTGGCGCAGCGGCTTGCGCAGGGCGCCCAGGGCGCCTTTGTGGCGCCGATGAACCAGGCGTGTGTGGTCCTCGGTTCGGTGCTCGTCGTCGGCTCCGCCGTCTTGTTCTGGTTCGCGCCGCGACGCGTGATCGAGGCAAACCCGGTGCCTTCGGACATCGAGACCAGCTCCGACGACGACGATGCCGCACCGTCGACTGCCGACGAACACGCTCTCGAATGACCCCGGCGTACCCTGTGCACGGTGCTGACCACCGATAGCATCGCCGGCTCGGTGGTCGCCATCGCAGTCCTGGTGGTGGTCATCGTCGTGACCGTCAGCGTGCGACGCGTCCCGCCCGCGGTGGTCGCCGTTCCCCTGGCGGGCCTTGTCCTCGTGCTGGGCCTGACGACGATGTCCGCCGCCGCCGACGAACTCACGTTCATGGCACCCACCATCGCGTTTCTCGCGGCGATGTTCGTGGTCGCCGACGTCTGCGCGCGGACAGGTGTGTTCACCTGGGTGGGGCACGTCTTGGCCCGACGCAGCCGGGGGTCGCCGACACGCCTCCTCGGCATCGTGTTCGTGGCGGCCGCCGTCACCACCGCGGTCCTGTCCCTCGACACCACCATCGTGTTGCTCACTCCGGTCGCGGTGCTGACCGCGCGTCGGGTGGGAGCACGAGTCGCACCCGTCGGGTACGCGAGCAATCATCTCGCCAACACCGCGTCGACCTTGTTCCCGGTGTCCAACCTCACCAACCTGCTCGCCTTCTCGGCGACCGGGCTCGGGTTCCTGGAGTTCACCGGACTGATGGCGGCACCGTGGATCGTGGCAATCCTGGTGGAATACCTGATCTTTCGGTGGTTCTTCGCGGGTCAGCTCGACGTGCCGGTCGTGCATCGTCGCGATGACGCGGACGACGTAGCGCCCACCCCGTTGTTCTCGCTGATCTCGTTGGGAGCGCTGCTGGCCGCGTTCGTGGTGGCCGAGCCGGTCGGGCTGCCGCTCTACGCGGTCGCGTGGATCGGTGCAGCGGTGATGCTCGTCGAATCGATGCGTCGTGCACCCGTCGCGGCGTTGCGATCGGCCGCGCGATCGATCAACATCCCGTTCCTCGCCTTCGTCGCCGCACTCGGCATCATCATCCTGCCGGTACGCGAGGGGGCGGTCGGCGATGCGGTCGCCGATCTCATTCCGAGCGGAACCGGACTGCTCACGCTGCTCGGTGTGGCCGTCCTCGCCGCCGTGCTCGCGAATCTGCTCAACAACCTGCCCGCGACTCTCCTTCTGGTGCCGCTGGTCGCCGACCGCCCGGGCGTGGTCCTCGCCGTGCTGCTCGGCGTCAACATCGGCCCGAACCTCGCCTACTTCGGTTCACTGGCAAACCTGTTGTGGCGCGACATCATGCACCGCCACACCGGCTCCCCGACGTCGCGCCAGTACCTGACGCTCGGTCTGTTGACAGTTCCGGCAACACTTCTCACCGCCGTGGTCGCGCTGTGGGTAGGGCTGTCGCTCACCTGATCGAGTAATCATCGGCTGCCCGAGGTGCGACGAGCGCTGTCCTCCCATCCGCTGCCTGAGGTGCGACGAGCGCTGTCCTCCCATACGCTGCCTGAGGTGCGACGAGCGCTGTCCTCCCATACGCTGCCTGAGGTGCGACGAGCGCTAGCGAGGAGCCTCGAAGGCCTGGTGAGACGACAATGTCCTCCCACCAAGGGCTTCGAGGCTCGCAGGCTCGCACCTCAGCCAGCGGAGGGGGATTCGCGGAAGGGGTTTCCCGACGCCTCAGGGAGCGGAAAAGGCGACGGAGAGAGGATTCAACGGATCAGACTGCGGCGGTGGGCTTCTCCGCAGCGGCAGCGGCGTTCTTGGCCCAGCGGTAGTCGGCTTTGCCGGCCGGCGTGCGTTTGACCTCGTCGACAAAGACGATGGTGCGCGGAACCTTGTATCCGGCAAGGGTTTCCCGGCAGTGCTGCTGGATTTCGTCGAGCGACGGCTCGACCGCGCCGTCGGCGACGCGGGCCACCGCAGCCACCCGCTGCCCGTACTTCTCGTCCGGCACCGGAACCACCAAGGCGTCGGCGATCGCCGGGTGCGCGTGCAAGGTCGCCTCGACCTCCTCGGCGTACACCTTCTCGCCGCCGGTGTTGATGCATTGCGATCCGCGTCCGAGGAAGACGATGCTGCCGTCGGCCTCGACGGTCCCCATGTCGCCGAGGATGGAGATCCGACGACCGTCGGGCAGCGTCGGGAACGTCTTGGCGGACTTCTCCTCGTCCTTGTAGTACCCGAGCGGGACGTTGCCGATCCGGGCGATGTACCCGACATCGCCGGAGCCCGGCTCGATCTTGTTGAGCCGATCGTCGACGACCATCATCTTGTCGGTCGGCGGCACCTTCAGGTTGCCGTTGTCGTCCATCATGATCTCGCCGTCGTTACCCGATTCGGAGGCGCCAAAGTTGTCCCGCAGCACCAGATCCGGTTTGACTGCCAGCATGCGGTCACGCACATGCTGTGACCAGATTGCGCCACCGGAGGTGATGGAGAACATCGACGACAGATCGACCTCACCCTTGGTTCGCTCCATCTCTTCGACGAGCGGCATACCCATGGCGTCGCCGACGATCAGCACGATGTTGACCTTCTCCTTCTCCACCTCCCCGACGATGGCCGCGGGATCGAAGTCGCGCTGGATCACCAGCCGGCCACCGAGCGTGAAGAAGGTGAACAACGAGTACGACGCCGCGCCGTGCATCAGCGGCGCCGCCAGCAGGAAGGCGATGGAACCGAAGTCCTTGACCGCGGAACCCAATTCGGCCAGATCCTTGCGGGCCTCGCCGTACGGGTTACCGCCGGAGAGCGGCTTGCGGAAGAAGTCGTCGTGCTGCCACATCACACCCTTCGGGTATCCCGTGGTGCCGCCGGTGTAGAGCAGGTAGAGCTCCTCGCCGGTGCGTGGTTCGAAGTCCCGCTCGGCAGGCTTGGACTCGTAGTCTCCAAAAGACACGATCTGCACGGTTCGTCCGTCCGGCAACGACGCTGCTGCGCTTCGCAATTCGTCGGCGACGTCGCCGATGACGAACACGACGCGCACGGTTGGGACGTCGGGGAGCAATTCCGCGACGCTGCGCTGGTGATCGGGCAGTTCGACGATGATGGCGCGTGAGTCGGAGTTGTCGAAGATGTATTGCAGTTCGGTGTTGGTGTAGCGGTAGTTGATGTTCACCGGGACCGCGCGCACCTTGAGCAGACCGAGCAGACTCGTCACATGCTCGACGCTGTTCTTCAGGAAGAGGGCGACGTTGTCGAAGGCCCCGATCCCCGCGTCGGAGAACAGGTGTGCGACCTGATTGGCGAGGCCGTCGAGCTCGGCGTAGCTGATCTGACGTCCCTGATAGCTGAGCGCAATCCGCTCGGGTACCGAATCGGCAACCGTCTCGAAGACATCGGCGAGGTTGAACTTCATCGTGCGCACTCCTTGTTGACCGTCGGGCTGTCAGATGTCCTGTGGTCACTTGTCATGTGGTCAATTGTCATGTGGTCAAGACCAATCCGGATGTGGGAACACCGGTTCCGGCGGTGACGACGACGCGCTCGGCATTCGCCACCTGGTTCACGGAGGTTCCGCGCAGCTGGCGGACCGCTTCGGCGATCCCGTTCATGCCGTGGATGTAGGCCTCGCCGAGCTGGCCGCCGTGGGTGTTGAGCGGGAGCCGACCACCCACTTCCAGCGCACCCGGTTCGCGAACGAAATCCTTGGCCTCCCCGCGACCGCAGAATCCCAACTCCTCCAACTGCATCAGTGTGTAGGGGGTGAAGTGGTCGTAGAGGATCGCGAGGTCCATGTCGTCGGGTCCCAGGCCCGACTGCGCCCACAATTGCCTTCCCACCAAGCCCATCTCCGGGAGTCCGGCCAGCTGGTCGCGGTAGTAGCTGGTCATGATGAACTGATCGTCGGCGCTTCCGGCCGCCGCGCCGGCGATGACCGCCGGCGGATGGGGCAGATCCCGGGCTCGCTCGGCAGATACGACGACGATCGCCACCCCACCGTCGGATTCTTGGCAGCAGTCCAGCAGGTGGAGGGGTTCGGCGATGTAGCGCGAGTTCTGGTGATCGTCGAGGGTGATCGGTTTGCCGTAGAAGAAGGCTTTGGGATTGACCGCGGCGTGTTTGCGGTCGACCACCGCCACCTGACCGAAATCCGCACTGGTGGCGCCGAAGTCGTGCATGTAGCGCTGCGCCACCATCGCGACGAAGGCAGCCGGCGTGGACAGTCCATGCGGATAGCTGAAGGCGTTGTCGGTGCCCGACGAATTTTCCTGATTGGCGACCGCACTGTTGACCTGACCGAACCGCAGACCCGAACGCTCATTGAATGCGCGATAGGCAACCACGACGTCGGCCACCCCGGTGGCCACGGCCATCGCGGCCTGCTGCACCGTCGCGCAGGCCGCGCCGCCGCCGTAGTGGATGCGCGAGAAGTAGGTCATCTCACGGATACCCAGCGCCCGCGCCACCGCGATCTCGGCGTTGGTGTCCATGGTGAAGCTCACCAGGCCGTCGACGTCGGCGGCAGTGAGACCCGCGTCGGCGATCGCCGCCGACACGGCCTCGGCGGCGAGCCGGAGTTCGCTGCGCCCGGAGTCCTTGGAGAATTCTGTTGCCCCGATACCTGCGATGGCGGCCTTACCCGACAGTGAACCCATCAGTTCTCTTCCCCCAGTTCGACTGTCACCGTGGAGATGACGTGCTTGCCGAGTGAGTTGGTGCCCGTGACCGCCACCGTGACCAGGCGGCCGTCGACCTCGGTGACCTCGCCGGTGAAGGTCACCGAATCGTAGGCATACCACGGGACTCCGAGTTTGAGTGCGATGGAACGGATTCGGGCCGACGGTCCCGCCCAGTCGGTGACGAACCGCTCCACCAAGCCGGTGTCGGTGAGGATGTTGACGAAGATGTCCTTGGACCCCTTGGCCTGCGCGAGGTCCCGGTCGTGGTGGACGTCCTGGAAGTCACGGGTCGCCAGCGCGGTTGCGACGACGAATGTCGGCGTTGCGTCGATGATCAGGGGCGGGAGGGTGTCGGAGACCTGCACAGGTTGTGGCGCAAGACTTGTCATCGTGCTCCGTCCGTTGTTGCGGGACGCCAGGCATGCAAGGTCCAAGCCGGTTGCCCGGCGGCGTCGTCGGCGGGGAAGTCGAGGAAGATAGCCTCCACCGGCATTCCGATCCGCACCTGAGCGGGGTCGACATCACGCAGCTCCCCGAGCATCCGTACCCCTTCGGCCAGTTCGACCAGCGCGACGACGAACGGCAACTCGCGGCCCGGAACCCTGGGCGCCCGGTGGACGACGTAGCTGTACACGGTTCCGGTGCCCGAGGCGACGACGTAGTCGGTGGGTGGCACGGTCCCGTCGTCGAGCCGCGGCTTCCACGTCGCGGGGATCGGCGGGTGCCGCAGACTGCCATCGGCCGTCTGCTGGATGCGCAGTTCGTGTGCGGCGACACCCTCCCAGAAGAAGGAAGTGTCGCGAGAGACGCTGGGCTTGAGCATCTTTGCCGGATCGAGGTCGTCCGGGACCTCGGTCGTGGGCGCCTCGGCGACCTGCTCCGACTTCACCGGCGGACGGAACTTCAGGATGCGGAATCGCATTTCCGCGACCACCTCGTCGGCCACCGACCACACGTTGCGCGTGGTGAAGAACCACCCTTCACCGAGTGCGGTGTTCTTGGGGCCCACCACCTCCAGCAACTCCGCGGACAGACTCACTTCTTCGCCCGGGCGCGTGTACCGGTGGTAGGTGGTGTCGCAGTTGGTCGCGACCACCGACGTGTATCCCGCGTCGTCGAACAGCTCCGACGCTCGGCCGAGCGGATCGTCGGCGGTCCGGACGCCGTGCAGGCCGCGCATCGTCCAGACCTGCGCCATCGCGGGTGGTGCGACGATACCGGGATGCCCGGCGGCGATAGCGGCGGATTCGTCTGTGTAGATGGGGTTCTCGTCGCCCATCGCCTCGACCCAGTTGTTGATCATGGGCTGGTTGATGGGATCGCGACCGCGCACCGGCGCGCTCGCACCGCCGTCGATGATGGTCTGGGCGGCAGAACGGATCGTGTCGGCGTTCATCGCTTGGGCTCCTCCCGCTGCCTGAGGCGCGAGCGAAGCGAGCCTCGAAGGCCTGGTGACGTTGTCTCGCCGAGCCCTTCGAGGCTCGTCGCTAGCGCTCCTCGCACCTCAGGGAGCGGAAGAAGCCTCATCGCTTGGCCCTCAGCAATCCGAGTCCGGCGGTGGCGATCATGTCGCGCATCACCTCGTTGACACCGCCACCGAAGGTGATGACCACGTGGCGTTTCTGCTGTACATCGAGCCAGTCGACCAGGGCCGACGTGTCGGGGTCGGTGAAATCGCCGTAGCGGCCGATGATCTCGTTGATCATGCGGCAGATCACCTGCAGGCGTTCGGTGGAGAACACCTTGGTGGCCGCGGCGTCGGCCATCGAGATGGCTTCGCCGGTGGAGGCGACCTGCCAATTCAGCAGTTCGTTGATGCGGGCGTACGCGTCGATCTGGGCAAGTGCGCGACGAACATCCGGGTGCTTGGCGATGACGGTGCCGTCGGGGCCCGGCCGCTGCGCCCAGGCCCGCACGCGAGCCGCGAGTCCGTCGATACGTCCGGCCGGTCCGAGCATCACGCGCTCGTGGTTGAGCTGCGTGGTGATCAGCTTCCAACCGCCACCCTCGTCACCGACCCGCATCGACACCGGAACCCGCACGTCGTTGTAGTAGGTCGCGTTGACGTGATGTGCACCGTCGGCAGTGATGATCGGGGTCCAGCTGAAGCCCGGATCCTTGGTGTCGACGATGAGGATCGAGATGCCCTTGTGTTTGGGCGCTTCCTTGTCGGTGCGGACGGCCAGCCAGATGTAGTCGGCGTCATGTCCGCCGGTGGTGAAGATCTTCTGGCCGTTGACCACGTAATGGTCGCCGTCGAGGACTGCGCTGGTGGTCAGCGACGCGAGGTCGGTGCCGGCCTCGGGTTCGGTGTAGCCGATCGCGAAGTGCACTTCGCCGGCCAGGATCTGCGGCAGGAACCGACGCTTCTGCTCGTCGGTGCCGTGCTCTTGCAGCGTGGGCCCGACGGTCTGCAGCGTCACCGCGGGCAGTGGAACATCCGCGCGCACCGCCTCGTTGGTGAAGATCTGCTGCTCGATCTCACCGAAACCCTTGCCGCCGTACTCCTTCGGCCATCCGACACCGAGCCAGCCGTCGGCTCCCATTCGGCGGATGACCTCGCGGTAGGTGGGTCCGTGCCGTTCGGTGAGCATCACCTGGGCTTCGTCGGGCTTCACCAGATCGGCGAAATAGGAACGTAATTCGGCACGCAGTGCGCGTTGTTCGGGGGTCAGGTCAATGAACATCGGCCACCTCCTCGGTCGCGACGTCACGTACATCGGCGAGTTCGTCGAGTCGTGCTGCGGCGCCGCCGGTCAATCGCGCCAGGTCTTTGGCGATGGAGAAGTAGCGGTGCAGCGGATAGGTGATGTCGACACCGATTCCGCCGTGCAGGTGGGTCATCGTGCGCATCGTCGCCGGCACCTCCTCGGCCACCCAGTAGCTCCCGATCGCGAGATCGTCTGCCGCACTGAGTCCTTCGTCGAGTCGCCAGGCCGCGGAGGTGGTGGGCAGATCGAGCGAACGCCCGATCACGTAGATGTCGGCGAGTTGCTGCCCGACCGCTTGGAACAGCGCGATCGGCTTGCCGAACTGCTCGCGCGTGGAGACGTGATCGGCAGTCAGACGGGTGGCACCAGCCACGAGACCGTCCGCGTAGGCGCAGAGCGCGAGGCGATGATGATCGCGCAACACCCCGAGGTCACGGGTGACGATGTCGGCGTCGTCGACCTCGACATCGTCGAAGACGACGGTGTATTCACCCCAGCCGCTCGACGACGTGGTGCGGGTGATGGTGACGCCGTCGGCATCGGCGGGCACCACGACCACGCCGGCATCGCTGGCCACCAGCAGCACAGCGGCACCCTCGGCAAGCAGCACGCCGGTCTTGGTGCCGTTGAGACGGCCGCCGCGGACGGAGGTGTGCGGGGTCGCGGTCAGGTTGTCGCCCTGTTCACCGATCGCGACCGCCGCCCACGAGCCGCCGGTCAGCGCCTCCGGCCACCGCTGCCAGGCGTTCGCGCCGGACCGCGCGAACACCAGCGCGGCGGTGAGGGTGCCCAGCAGGGGAACCACGGCGGCACTCTGTCCGGCGCGGCGCAGCAAGGGCAGCAGACCCAAAACGCCGATCTCGTCACCGTCGAGGTCCGCGGGCAGCGGCAGGGCCAGGAGTCCGGCGTCAACAAGCGCCCGCCACAGTTCGTCGTCGAATGGGTGAGAGCCGAACGTGGACTCCCAATCCGGTTGCCTCCGCGCGAAGACGTCGTCGGCGACGTCGCGGATCGCGATCGCCGAGTCGTCGAGGGCAAAATCCACCGGTGATGCCTCCCTTGAAACGAGCAGGAATTAGAACCTGTTCTAGGTGTATCAGACTAGCGCGTTGATTCGAGATTGTGGGGCTGTATCTGCGGTTTCTCCGACGGCCCCGCGTTCAGCCCCGAGGTAGACCGAGAATGCGTTCGGCAGCCGCGGTGCGCAGGATCTGGGTGGTGCCGCCGGCGATCGACAGGCACCGATTCTGCAGCAGCAGGTCGGAGGCGTCGGTGGCCGCGAGCGCCTCGCCGCCGAGAAGCCGCAGCGCCAGTTCGGGAACCGCCTGGCGGTGGGCGACGCCGATCAGTTTCCGGACGCTCGACAACGCACCGGGGTCATGACCAGCCAGTCGTTCGGTGACGGCGCGGGCGTCGAGCACTCGGCCGACGTGGGCGTCGGCGACCATCTCACCCACCGCGGCCAGGTCGCTGTCGGTGAGGTCTCGATCGGCGACCTGCGCGAGCAACGACTCCATCTCCTTGCCGAGGCCGGAACCGCCCATGGCGACGCGCTCGTTGGCCAGCGTCGTGCGGGCCAGCCGCCAGCCTCCGTTGACCTCCCCGACGACGCAGTCGTCGGGCACCACCACGTCGTCGAGGAACACCTCGTTGAAGTTGGCGCGGCCGGTGAGTTCCCGCAGTGGCCGGATGTCGATGCCGGGGGTGGACATGTCGACCAGGAAGTACGTGATGCCCTTGTGTTTGGGGGCGTCGGAGTCGGTGCGCGCCAGGCAGATCCCCCACTGAGCGTTGTGGGCCTGCGACGTCCAGATCTTTTGTCCGGTCAATCGCCACCCCCCGTCCACCCTTTCGGCACGGGTGCGCAGCGCCGCCAGATCCGACCCCGCCTCCGGTTCGCTGAACAGCTGACACCACACGATGTCGCCGGCCAAGGTCGGCCCGACGAAACGGTCGCGCTGTTGGCTGGTGCCGTGTTCGAGAATGGTGGGGATCGCCCAGCCCGCGATGACCAGGTCCGGGCGATCCACTTCGGCGTTCTCGAACTCGGCGTCGATCAGCAACTGCAGCGCGGCGTCGGCTCCCAGCCCGAACGGCGGTGGCCAGTGTGGTGTGAGGTAGCCCGATTCGGCGAGCAGTCGTCGCTGGTCGTCGGGGTCGGCGGCCGCGATGTCGGCCACCGCCGACCGCACCTCGTCGCGCCGGTGTTCCACCGCGGAAAGGTCGAGCGCAAACCGGCGACGGTCGCCGGCGAGGCCACGAACCGCAAGCTGCTGCTGTTGTCGCACCCCGTGACCGAGGGCCACCTGGGCGGCGATGGCCGACCGCAGGTACAGGTGCGCGTCGTGCTCGAAGGTGAACCCGATCCCGCCGAGAATCTGGACGCAGTCCTTGGCGTTGGCGACTGACGCCTGCGCAACGATGGCGTCGGCGGCCAGTCTGCTGACGGCGAGTTGCCGGAATCCCTCGTCGTCTCCGCTCAACGCGACGTCGACCGCACCGGCCAGGTCCCATGCGACGGCAGTGATCTGTTCGCTGCGGCACAGCATCTCGGCGCAGATGTGTTTGATCGCCTGGAACGATCCGATTGCCACACCGAATTGGGTGCGCGTCTTTGCGTACTCGACGGCCGTCGTCAGACACCATCGTGCGACGCCGCTCTGGTACGCGGCGAGCGCCGCCGACAGCACACCATCTACCAGGTCTGCGTCGTGCAGTCCGACGACGTCGGATGCAGTGAGCCCGCTGATACGCACCCGAGATACCGACGCGGCGCCGTCCACCGGGTTCTGCGGGATGACCTCGGCGATTCCGATGCCCGACGGGATCACCCACCACCCGCTTCGGCCGGCGACGTCGAGCGGCGTCAGCACCACGCAACCGTCGACAAAGCCGGCGACCAACCCGAGGTCGAGCTCGCCATCGGCGAGTTCGGGCGCCGCACTCCCCGAGAAGGCCGACACCGGGGTGACGGCCGCACGTCGACCGGACACCAGCTCATAGACGATGGCCGCCGACCGCGGATCAGAACTCCGACTCAGCGCGATCGAGGCTGCGATGGTCGGCACGAGCGGCCCCGGAACCAGGCTGGTCCCGCACTGTTCGAGCATCGCCGCCACGTCGGCGAACTGGGCGCCGAGCCCACCGCGGTCCTCGGCAACCGCCGCGCCGAACACCCCGAATTCGGCGAGTTGTGGCATGAGATCGGCCCATTGATCGCGGGGTTTGTCGAGGTCGGACCGGACGCGCTCGGTCACGTCGACCCGCTGCGCCCAGTCGGCGATCGCGTGACAGACAGCCTTCTGTTCTTCGGACGTGGCGATAATCACGGTGATTCCTTGTGAATGTCGAGTTGTGACGAATAAATAGAACCTGTTCTAATATGCCATGAGTGGATGTAGATTCGGTACCCAGCGAATCAGCGTTCATCTGACTTCGAATACGTGAGGATGTCCGAGAGCACATGGCCCGTTCTGCACCTGGCAATGCCGCGATCGACGCTCCCGACGGGGCAGCGCCGGCGCCCGCGGCCGGAACCGAGTCGGGTTCCACCGCGCAGCGTGAGCGGCGCCGCCGCATCCTCGACGCGACCCTGGCCCTCGCCTCCAAGGGCGGCTACGACGCCGTCCAGATGCGCACCGTCGCCGACAAGGCCGACGTCGCGGTCGGCACCCTCTACCGCTACTTCCCGTCGAAGGTCCATCTGCTGGTGACCGCGCTGGCGCGCGAGTTCGAACGCGTGGAGTCCAAGGTCGACCGCTCACAACTGCGCGGCGACAACGCGATCGAACGCCTGCGGCACGTACTGGACATGATCACCTTTGCGATGCAACGCGATCCACTGCTGACCGAGGCCATGACCCGCGCCTTCATGTTCGCCGACGCCTCCGCGACCGCGGAGGTCGATCAAGTCGCCGGCATCATCGACCGACTACTCGCCGGGGCGATCGTCGACGAAGGCGAGCCCTCCGACGAGGATCTCGCGATCGCGCGCGTGCTCTCGGATGTGTGGATGTCGAATCTGGTGCAATGGCTGACCCGTCGCGCGTCGGCCACCGACGTCACCAACCGACTCGAACTCACCGTGCGACTACTGCTGAAGGACCGGGTGAACTGATGGCGAAGACACGTCTCACCTGTCCGTGCGGCGAATCCATCCGCGGCGCCGACGAGGACGAACTCGTCGAGAAGGTGCGCGCACATCTCGCCGAAAACCACCCCGGCCACGACTATTCGCGCGACGAGATCCTGTTCATGGCCTTCTGAGCCACAGGCTGATCGAGCCCCCACCCGCTGATCGAGCCGACTCCGAGCCCCTGGGCGAGGCGTCGTGTCGAGACCACCCAGGACGACCACCGTCCGCAACCAAAGTTGTTGCGGACATGGGTATCTCACGGGGTTTCGATACGGGCTCGGCTAGCGCCTCGCCCTACTCAACCAGCAACAAGGCGCACCCTGGCCAACCAGCCCGACCCACTGCTGGTTGAGTAGCGACGAGCGAGCGCAGCGAGCCCGCCGCGTATCGAAACCCGGGGAGACAAGAGTGTCAGCAACCAACCTGCAACCAAAGTCGTTGCGGACACTGTCATCTCACCGGGCTTCGATACGCCCTCCGGGCTACTCAACCAGCAGGTGACGGCTCAACCAGCAGGGGTGATCAAGCAGCAGGCGGCGGCTCAACCAGCAGTCGAGTCCCGCGGAACCATCAGCTCGAACATCGCCGACAGCGACGATGCCAGGTCTGCGTCGGGATCGGTGAGCCACAGCTCGTGTCCGGCCATCGAAGCTGCCATCGCCGCATGCGCCACTGCGACAGGGTAACGCGAATCCGGCCGCTCCCCGCGCCGATGAGCGACGAATTGCGCTATGGCGCTGCGCCATTGGCGGTAGACACCGTTGGCCTGTGCCTGCACCGCCGGCGCACGCAAGATCAGTTCAGCGCGGTGGCGAGCCCACTCGTCTTCGGCACGACCATGGTCGATGGATGAGATGAAGGCCCTGGCAACCACTTCAGACGGATCGTCGGCCGGATCGGATTCGGTCAGCAGGCGGCGGAACGCTGCCAGCTCGGCGTCGGTCTCCACCCAGACGACGTCGGCCTTGGCACTGAAATAGCGGAAGAAAGTTCGCCGACTGACGCCCACCGCCGCCGCGATGTCCTCGACGCTCGTCTCGTCGAATCCGTCCCGCAGGAAGAGTCGCTGAGCCGCTGCCGCGAGCTCATGGGCACTCGTCGACGACGGACGTCCACCTCTGTCCACCCCGTGCGCGGCGTCGGCGACCCGCGCCGCCATCTGCTCCGACATGCCCCCATCGTCGCACCTCAACCACCGAGCATGCTAACTTTGCCGGATCCCCTGGCGCCGGACGCAAAGTTGTGGCACGGCGTGTCATATCCCCGAATTGAGACCGGGGTCACACTCGCACGAGAGGACATCGACATGGGCAACATCGTCGCGTCGATGAATCCGTACGACAACGTCGGCACCACCCGGCTGTCCACGTCGGTGCACGATCGGATGTGCCGATTGGTGGTGGATTATCAGGACGATTCCGCCGAGCGCGAGATCGTCAGTCGCCGAGCCGATCCCGTCACCACACGCGTGGTGGCCGACGCGGTCGCGGTCACTCGCGCCACCCGTGACCGAGACGACATCCGACAAGGCAGCAGCGTGCGTGGCGCAATCGACCTGGCGATGGTGACCACGCAACTGTGCGCCATGCGCGGTGTCGGGGTGCCGGCAGTCGACACCGTCGATCCGCCACGCGATCTGCCGACGGATTACACCGACTGTTTCCTGGACGCGATGCTGGTGGCGCTGTCGGGACGAATCCACCTCGACGACACCGCTTTCTCGACGCCCGAGGCGATCCTCGTCGAGATCTGGCAGGACCATTTCCTCCTTTCGCCGGCGGCGGCCGAGCCCGGTTGAAGAGCCGTCGAGGCGGATTCGCCGCTGACCCGGCGAAGCCCGGCTGCTCAACCTCGCGGTGTCCGGAAGCCGCTGCGACGTAAGCCCAAACAACTCGACACAGAACCCGACCTGCTCGTCGCTTCGTCGGGCGGCGGGTTTGCGATCACCTCGCGATCGGAGCGGGCCAAGACCCGGGGACAGGGCCGCGGATCGGGTGTGCCCGGCACCGCCGACGAGGCCGGCGAACGCGACGGCGACCTGCAGGCGCCGGTAGCCGACGAACAAGCGCGCCTACGGGCCCGGCTGATCGCGCGGAAACTCGCTCTGGCGCAGGTTGTTCCGAGTCGTCGGGCACCGCGATCGGCCACCGGAACACTGATGACCCGCCGCTGGCGTGGCGTCTCCGACGAGATCGACCTCGACCGCACACTCGAGGCGGTTGCGGCAACCCCACTTCCCACCGACGACGACATCCTTGTCCGCGAACGCGTGCGAAGGCGACGATCTATCGTCCTCGTCGTCGACATCTCCGGTTCGACGCGCGGTGAGCAGGTCCGCACCGCCGCGGCGACCGCGGGTGCGCTCGCCGGTGAGCTGAGCCGAGACAGGCTGGCGGTCATCGCCTTCTGGTCTGACGCCGCGGTCATCTCCCCCATGGGCGAGGCGGTGTCACCCGATCACGTGGTCGATGCCCTCCTCACCTTGCCGACGCAGGGCCTCACGAACGTCGAGTTCGCGTTGTCGGTGGCGGCCGACGAACTCCGCGGTGTACTACCCAGCGAGGGACGCGTACTACTCCTCAGCGACTGCGTGCACAACGCAGGCCCAGACCCGCGCACCGTCGCCACGACCCTGCCGAGACTCGATGTTCTCCTGGATGTTTCCGGCGAGCACGACCTCGACCTGGGCAGTGACCTCGCGTCGGCGGGGCACGGACGATGCCTACCGGTGCGGAATCACCACGACGTCGCGCCGGCGTTGCGCCGGATCTTCGCTGGTTGACCCGAGCCTGAAACCTCCCACCGATTTCCGCCCTCACCGACGCTGTCTTTGCCTATATGGCAACGACGCACCTGGCCCGTGCGGAAATCCGGGGTGGATTTGCGAAGGGGTTCGACTCTCAGCGCAGGTCGGCAGCGATCATCGGCCAGGTGGTGTGCAGATCGTGCTCCCAGTACGCCCACGAGTGAGTTCCGTTGGGACGCAGCAGCACCTTGTTCGGGATGCGCAGCTTCTTCAGACGCGCGGCCATCTGGCGGGTGCAGTCGTTGACGGCAGCCTCGATGATTCCGCCGAGGATCATCTGGTTGGCGAGCGTGATGACGTCGCCGTTCACCAGCGGCGCGTCGGTGCGGTCGTACTGTCCGGGAAGTCCACTGCCGCTGGTCATGTAGACCTTTGTTCCGCGCAGCTTGGCGGCGTTGATGTAGGGGTCGTTGTCGCGCCAGCCGCGCGAGGCCGGGGTGCCCCACATGTTGTTGAGGTTGCCTTGGCCGCGGTCGGCCACAACCATGCGAATGTAGGCCTGCCCCAACGGATCACTGGTCCGGGCGCACCCACTGTAGGCGGCGACGGAACGGTACAGCTTCGGTGCGGCGATCGCGAGGTTGAGCACCGAGGTACCCGCCATCGAGATACCGGCGATCGAGTTGACCTTGGTGGTCTTGAATTCCTTGTCGATCAGCGGCGGCAATTCCTTGGTCAGGAACGTCGTCCATTTGTTGCGGCCGAGAACCGGGTCGTCGCGCTGCCAGTCTGTGTAGTACGAGAAGGCACCGCCGATCGGGGTCACCACATTCACGTTCTTGTCGGCGAAGAACTGCACATAACTGGTCTTGGCCGCCCAGGTCGCCGAGTCCTCACCTCCGCCCGCGCCGTTGAGCAGATACAGCGTCGGACTCGGCTTCTTCTGATTCTTCGGCCGCAGCACGTTGACCGGAATCAGCTTGCGCATGGCCGCCGAGTACACGATGACCGTGGCCTGCTGGGGGCCGTCATGGATGACGGTGTCGATGCGCGGGACCCTGGGATCGGGGTCCGGCGCTGCTCCGGCGATACCGACACACACGCCGGCCGCAGCACCAGCCACTGCCACCACGGCTATCGCTCGCGTCATCCATCGATTGCGCACCAGAAACCCCTTTAGTCCCATTAGTCACATCCGTAACAGACTATCCAGAGCGTATCGGGTTTCCAACTCGGAGAAACCGACGTTAGACAGTTGTGACCGGGCCGTGGTGTCGCTGCAGGGTCAGACGCGATGGATCGCGGTGCATCAGGCATCCAATCGCTCTGCAGACGAGCACCCGCAAAGGTTGCAGTTTGACGCGGCATCCGCGTCAAACTGCAACTTCTTGGTGAGCGCGTGGGAGAGTCCCAGGGGGTGGTGGGGTTTCGGTCCTGACGTCACCTGAGCCGGTCGTGACTGGTCCGGCGTGTCGTGGGGGCTTGGGGTGGGCCATCGCGTAGTGGTCAGTGAGTTACCGACCAAAGTGACTCACAGTTAGGACACACGACGCGATGACCCACGACCATTCTGCCCTGCTCGCCCAGCTCGATGCATTGACCTCTGCCGAGGCCGGTTCGATGTTCGCTGAGCTGGTACGCGCCGGCCTGCAGGCGTTGATCGAGGCCGAGGCCACCGAGAAGATCGGCGCCGGCCGCTACGAGCGTTCCGCTGAACGTGCCACCCACCGCAACGGGCACCGCGCCAAGACGGTGTCCACCCCGGCCGGCGATGTGTCGGTGAAGATCCCCAAGCTGCGCTCGGGATCGTTTTTCCCGGTGCTGCTCGAACGTCGCCGCCGCATCGACAAAGCCCTGCATGCGGTGATCATGGAGGCCTACGTGCATGGGGTGTCCACCCGCTCGGTCGATGACCTGGTCAAGGCGTTGGGGGTCGATACCGGTGTCTCCAAGTCGGAGGTCTCGCGTATCTGTGGTGAGCTCGACA
The DNA here is from genome assembly GCF_040610755.1 of Gordonia sp. NPDC003585. NCBI lineage: Bacteria > Bacillati > Actinomycetota > Actinomycetes > Mycobacteriales > Gordoniaceae > Gordonia > Gordonia sp. NPDC003585. The sequence goes on from NZ_JBEXMX010000016.1 coordinate 68,035, forward strand.
AGGAGATCGCCCGGTTCCGGGAGCGCTCATTGGCCCACACAACGTTTCCGTACGTGTTCGCTGATGCGACCTACTGCAAGGTGCGGGTCGGGGCGCACGTGGTGTCTCAGGCGCTCGTGGTGGCCACCGGGGTGTCGATGGACGGGTCGCGGGAGGTGCTGGGTACCGCGGTCGGTGACTCGGAGTCGTTCGAGTTCTGGCGGGAGTTCTTCAGCTCGTTGAAGGCCCGTGGCCTCTCAGGGGTGCAACTGGTCACCTCTGATGCTCATGCTGGTTTGAAAGCCGCTGTGGCACAGCAGTTCACGAACGCATCATGGCAGCGGTGCCGGGTGCATTTCATGCGGAACCTGCATGGTGCGGTGTCAGCGAAACAAGCACCGGTGGTGACCGCTGCGGTCAAGACGATCTTCGCTCACACCGAACCCGACGACATCGATGCCCAGTGGGATCAGGTCGCTGACACTCTGGAGCCGTCGTTTCCGAAGGTGGCCACCATGATGCGTGATGGGAAGGCTGATGTGTTGGCGTTCAGCGGGTTTCCCAAGGCGCACTGGCAGAAGATCTG
>NZ_JBEXMX010000017.1:0-68362 GCF_040610755.1 Gordonia sp. NPDC003585
GTCCGACGTTCGCCGGCGGGGCTATTCGATGGCCACCACCGCATCGGGGGTGACCGCGGTGGCCGTACCGGTGTTCGACGGCGCTGGCCGGGTATGCGCGTCGATCGGCGTGCAGGCGCGCAGCGCACGGCTCAACCGGGAGTTGATCGGCCGGGTCGTACCGGTGATGAGGTACACGGCTCGCGCCTTGACGCCGGTGCTGGCGTCGGCCGATTCCGGCAGGACACAGATGGAACAAGTACCGGGGGTGAGATGACATGACCGAGCAGACACCGAAATTGGAACTGCGCGGCGTACGCAAGGTGTTTCCGGCACGGGGCAAGCCAGACTTCCTCGCGCTCGCGGATGTGACCGTTGCCGCGCAGCCGGGCGAATTCTTGGTGCTCGTCGGCCCGAGCGGCAGCGGAAAATCGACGTTGCTCGACCTGATCGGCGGCCTGACCCGCCCGACGGCGGGGGAGATCCTGCTCGACGGCACACCGATCACCGGGCCCGGCCTGGATCGGGGCATCGTCTTCCAGCAGTACGCGCTGCTGCCGTGGCGGACTGCCCGGGCCAACATCGAATTCGGGTTGGAGGCCAAGGGGGTGCGGCGGCGGGCGCGACGGCAGATCGCCGACGAATACCTGGCGCTCGTCGGTCTCACGGGTTTCGGTGACCACTACCCGCACGAGCTCTCCGGCGGGATGAAACAGCGGGTCGCGATCGCCCGCAGCCTCGCCTACGAACCCGAGATCCTGTTGATGGACGAGCCTTTCGCCGCACTCGACGCGCAGACCCGGGAGGGTTTGCAGGACGAGCTGCGCAAGATCTGGCGGGCCACCGGCAAGACCATCCTGTTCATCACGCACGGCATCGATGAGGCCGTCTACCTGGGGAACCGGGTGGCCGTGCTGTCGGCGCGGCCCGGCCGGATCACCGAGATCGTCGACATCGACCTTCGTCGGGAGGGGATCGAGGACCTGCGGTCGTCGGCTCAGTTCCGTGAGTACCGCCACCATCTGTGGCTTGCGCTCCGGGCGCAGCGGGATGCCACGCAGCGGGATGCCACACAGCGGGATGCCACACAGCGGGATGCCACACAGCGAGATGCCGCACAGCGAAATGCAAGTGGTCTGGTGGGAGCGTCGAATGTCTAGCGGCGTGCAGTTGGCTCTGTCCGACAAGCACATCGAAGAGGCGACTGCTGTGCCGGAGACCACGGAGGACTCCGCCGCTGTGGTGGCCGAGGCGTCGGACGATCGAGCGGCGTGGTGGCATCGTGTGTCGTCGGTGGCGGGCAAGGGTGTGCGGGTGTCGCTGGTTCTGCTGGTGCTGGCGCTGATCTGGGAGGTTGCACCACGCATCGGCGCGGTCGATCCCACCTTCCTGCCGCCGGCGTCCACCGTTGCCCAGGCCCTGTGGGAGCTCATCGGCAACGGCCAACTGTGGCAGCATGTGTCGGCCAGTCTGAGTCGCGCCCTGGCGGGCTACCTGATCGCGGTGGCGATCGGGATTCCATTGGGCCTGCTCATCGGCTGGTACCGGCTCGTTGCCCAATGGCTCAACCCGGCGCTCGAACTGTTCCGCAACATCGCGCCGCTCGCATTGCTGCCGGTGTTCGTCCTCGTACTGGGGATCGGGGAGACCTCCAAGGTCGCGCTGGTGGTGTACGCGTGCCTGTTCCCGATCCTGCTCAACACCATCTCGGCGGTGCGTGATGTGGACCCGCTGCTCATCAAATCGGCTCGTTCGCTGGGTCTTTCGCCGGCACGTCTCTTCGCCAAAGTCGTGCTGCCGGCCTCGTTGCCGACGATCTTCACCGGGCTGCGCCTCTCGGCCGCGGCGTCGATCCTCGTGCTCATCGCCGCCGAAATGGTCGGGGCGCAATCGGGATTGGGCTTCCTCATCATGGCGTCGCAGCTCAGCTTCCAGATCCCGGAGATGTATGCGGGGATCGTCGCGATCGCGGTGGTGGGCGTCATCTTCAACGCGGTACTGGTGCTCATCGAACGGTACTTCACGCGGTGGCGGGTCGACCCCGGTCACTGAACCATGTCGAAAGGACAACAACACACCATGTCTCGTCAACTGCATCTGAATGCGTTCGTGCTCGGCGTCGGGCACCACGAAGCCGCGTGGCGGCATCCGCTGACAGATGAGCAACGAGTGCTGGACCCGCGGCACTACATCGAGGTCGCCCAGCTCGCCGAACGTGGGCTTCTCGATTCGGTGTTCTTTGCCGACATCCTCGCGGTGGGACCGAATGTCGCGCGCAACTCGCAGCAGGTGTTCGAGCCGATCACCTTGCTGTCGGCCATCGCCGGGTCGACCCAGAGGATCGGTCTCATCGCGACCGCTTCGACGAGCTACAACCATCCGTACACGCTGGCCCGTGCCTTTGCCTCGCTCGAGCACATCAGCGGCGGGCGGGCCGGATGGAACGTCGTCACGTCGGCGACCGCGGACGAGGCACGCAACTTCGGGTTCAACGGAACTCCCGAGCATGCGCAACGGTATTCGCGTGCAGAGGAATTCGTTGATGTCGTCACCGCGCTGTGGCACAGCTGGGAGTCCGACGCATTACGGCTCGACGTCGATGCGGCGTTGTTTGCCGACCCCGACAAGGTGCACACCGTCGACCACGTGGGCCCGCACTTCACCGTCCGCGGTCCGTTGAATTCGCCGCGTTCCCCGCAGGGTCGGCCGGTGCTGGTGCAGGCCGGGTCGTCGGAGTCGGGTAAAGACCTTGCGGCCAGGATCGCGGAAGTGGTGTTCACCGCGCAGCGCTCTGTTGCCGACGGCACCGCGTTCTACGACGACCTCAAGAACCGTGCGTCGCAGTATGGGCGGGGTCGCGACGAGATCGCCATACTGCCGGGGATCGTGCCGTACATCGGTGACACCGAGGCGCAGGCCCGCGAACTCGAGCACGAGTTCACCACGCTCATCTCGCCCGATTACGCGTTGCGACAGCTTTCGGTCTTCTTCGGGCAGGACCTGAGCGGGATCGCGCTCGACGACCGGTTGCCGCCCCTGCCGCAGGAGTCGGAGATCGAGGGCAACAAGAGCCGCTCGAGTCTCGTGCGTGCACTGGCAGAAGGTGAAGATCTCACCGTGCGGGATCTCATCGGCCGGCTCGGCGGCGGCCGCGGGCATCGGACCCTCGCCGGCACGCCGCAACAGATCGCCGACGACCTCATCGAGTGGGTGGATGCGGGTGCCGCGGACGGATTCAACATCATGCCGCCGTACCTGCCCGGTGGACTTGAGGCATTTGTCGACAAGGTGGTGCCGATCCTGCAGGAGCGCGGGCGTTTTCGTACCGAGTACACGGGTTCGACGCTGGCGGGTCACTACGGTCTCGACGCCGCGGCGCGAGGCGAGGTTCGTGCGGCGTCGCCGGTGACCCGGTAATCCCGGCGCCTTTAAATCGTGCTGCGACAAATGCTGTGTGACAATCAAATCCTGCACTACAAAGGCGTGGTAGCCACTGCACAGCAACCGGAGGGAGAGCCGCGAACATGCGCCACCACGCGATGAACTGGTCGGACGGCTCCCATCACGGCTCTCCTCCCGAAGTTCCCGGATTCCGCGCCTGACCTGCACGATCCAACGTCATTTCTGACGACACAAGGGAACTCCGATGACAATCTCCATCTCTGACTCTGCCCTGCCCACACCCGATCGGGGCGCCGCATCCGATCAGAATGCCGGCACCATCACCTCCGGCGTCGAACTCGACGTCGACGAATTCGGGCCCCACTTCGGTGCCGAACTGCGCGGCATCGACGTCGCGAACGCGTCCGACGACGAGGTCCGGGCGATCCGGCGGGCGCTGATCGACTACAAGGTCATCGTCCTGCGTGACCAGCAGCTCGACGACGCGGCCCATATCGATTTCGGGCGCCGCATCGGGGACCTCACCGTCGGACACCCGGTGTGGGACAGCGGTGACGTCCCCGACGAGGTGTACTCGCTCGACTCCGCCGACAACGGATTTGCCGACGTCTGGCACACCGACGTCACGTTCATGCCCCGACCACCACTCGGCTCGATCCTGCGTCCAGTTGTGTTGCCCCGCAACGGCGGTGACACCAACTGGGCCGACGCCGAACTGGCCTATCGGTCGCTGTCGGAGCCCATTCGTACGCTCATCGACGGCCTGACCGCGGTGCACGACGGCAGCCGCGAGTTCGGCTACTACCTCAAGCAGCGCCGTGGCGGTAAGGGCAACGAATGGGACGGTGCCGAGGTCACCGAACTGACCCCGGTCTCGCACCCGGTGGTGCGGGTCCATCCCGAGACCGGTCGCAAATCGTTGTTCGTCAACCCCGGATTCACCTCGCACATCGAAGGGGTGTCCGACGCGGAGAGTCGAGGCATCCTCGACCTGCTCTACGCACACCTGACCAAACCCGAGCACATCGTCCGACATCGTTGGCGCCTGGGCGATCTCGTGCTGTGGGACAACCGCAACACCGTCCACTACGCCAACCGCGACTACGGAGATTCGCGTCGCGTCATGCACCGCATCACGCTGCGTGGAGATGAGCCCGTCGGGCCGGTTGCCTGACTCGAAGGGTTACGTGACGGACCTCCACCGACCGTCGGAAATCTGTACCTGGGAGGTCGACCAGGTCCACAGTGCACGTGGTCAGACTGAGGCGTACAGGTAACTGACGGGGTGCTGGCCCCCTTTCCTCTTTTATTCAACCAAAGGGTTGACAACGACGTCGCGGAGGCGCAGGCTCGTACTCAACCAAACGGTTGAGTAACGGCACCGGGAGCGAAGCGATCGGGCCGAATGTCAGGAGATGACGTGGCAGACGAGTTGTCCAAGGTGTTCGCTGCGCTCGCAGATCCGACCCGACGCGACATGGTCGCCCGGCTCGCGGTCTCCGACGCGACGGTCAGCCAACTCGCCGAGCCGTACGACGTCAGCATCCAGGCGGTGTCCAAGCACCTCAAGGTGCTCGAGGACGCCGGACTGGTGACTCGCAGCCGTGCGGCCCAGACTCGCCCGGTCCATCTGGAAGCGGAGGTGTTCGACCTCATGACCAAGTGGATCGAGCGGTATCGCCGACGTGCGGAGGAGCGCTACCAGCGTCTCGACGTACTGCTGGCCGAACTGAACGAAGGCCCGTCAGGTGCAGCGCCTGGCGACGAACAACCACGAGCGAAAGGACAGGCGTCATGACCACCACCCGATACCCCGAGGCAACAATCGAGGCGGACAAGGAGGTGCCCATCATCCGCATCACCCGCGACTTCCGGGGCACCCCAGCGCAATTGATGAAGGCGCACACCGACCCCGAACTGTTCGTCCGCTGGGTCGGCCCGGATGCGATCAGCAGCCGGATCATCGACTGGGACGTGCGTGACGGCGGGAGTTGGCGTTACGTCTCCGAACACGACGGCCAGGAGTTCGGCTTCCGCGGCTGCTTCCACACGGTGTCGGACGACAAGATCGTCCAGACTTTCACCTTTGAAGGCATGCCCGACCAGGTCGCGCTCGAGACCCTCTGGTTCGAGGACCTCGGCGACGGCATCACCCGCCTGCATGCTCAATCGCTCTGCGACAGCTTCGAAGCCCGCGACGGCTGGCTCGCCTCCGGCATGGAGGTCGGGGTCAACGAAGGTTACACCGCACTGCAGAAGCTCATCGCCGACGGCGTGATCTGATCATGGCACTGGTGGAACTCTCTGCCGCGCAACGCCATCGGCAGGTGAGTGAGCGCTTCGGGGCCGTCGCGGACTCGGTCTCCGACTGGGACGCGCCGAGCCCGGTCGACGGCTGGGCGGCGCGCGACGTCGTCGGACATCTCGTCGAATGGTTCCCCGGCTTCCTCGCCGGCGGCGGTGTGGTGCTCGCCCCAGGGCCTGCCGTCGCCGACGACCCGGTGGCGGCCTGGGTGGCACATGCCGCCGCCGTCCAGGATCTGCTCGACGGTGACCGAGCCGACGAACAGTTCACCCATCCGATGGCCGGCACCCATCGTCTGGCCGACGCGATCGACCGGTTCTACACCGCCGACGTCTTCATGCACACCTGGGATCTCGCCGAGGCGGCCGGTGTCGACGCCGCCCTCGACCCCGCGTTCGCGCAGCAACTCCTCGACGGGATGGCGGGGATCGAGGACATGCTGCGGGCTTCCGGGCAGTACGGGCCGAGGGTCGAGGTGCCCGACGACGCGGACGTCGTCGTCCGCCTTGCCGGTTTCATCGGCCGCGATCCCGGGTGGCGGGAGAAATAGGGTCGGCACCGATCGCCGGTCGCGGAGTACCGTGGACGAGGTGCCAGAGGAGAATCTCATCACCAACACCTCCCAGACCACCGAAACCCGCCATCCGTCGCCCCGAACCGTCGGTGAGCTGCGCGCCAGCGGCCACATCCAGCGCAGCATCCGCGACGAGATCCGCAACAACCTGCTGACCGCCTTGCGGACGGGCGCCGATCCGTGGCCGGGCATCGTCGGCTTCGAGGGGACAGTGATCCCGCAGCTCGAGCGTGCCCTGATCGCCGGTCACGACGTCGTGATGCTGGGCGAACGTGGTCAGGGCAAGACGCGCATCCTGCGCACCCTGACCGGCCTGCTCGACGAATGGACGCCGGTGATCGCCGGCTCCGAACTCGGTGAGCATCCCTACGAGCCGATCACCCCGGCGTCGATCCGCAAGGCCGCCAACCTGCTCGACGATCTGCCGATCGAGTGGCGTCACCGCAGCCAGCGCTACAGCGAGAAGCTGGCCACCCCGGACACCTCGGTGGCCGACCTGGTCGGCGACATCGACCCGATGAAGGTGGCCGAGGGCCGCAGCCTCGGCGACCCCGAGACCATCCACTTCGGGCTCATCCCACGTGCGCACCGCGGCATCGTCGCCATCAACGAGCTGCCCGATCTCGCCGAGCGGATCCAGGTGTCGATGCTCAACGTCATGGAAGAACGCGACATCCAGGTGCGGGGTTACACGCTGCGGCTGCCGCTCGACGTTCTCGTCATGGCCAGCGCCAACCCGGAGGACTACACCAATCGCGGTCGGATCATCACGCCGCTCAAGGACCGTTTCGGCGCCGAGATCCGGACCCACTACCCGATCGAGCTCGACGACGAGATCGCCGTGATCGAGCAGGAAGCCGACCTCACCGCGACCGTCCCGACCTTCATCACGGAGATCCTGGCGCGTTTCACCCGCTATGCGCGTGATCATCCGTCGATCGATCAGCGGTCGGGTGTGTCGGCCCGATTCTCCATCGCCGGCGCGGAAACCGTTGCGGCAGCGGCATTGCACCGCTCCGCGGTGACCGGCGAGGAGCAGGCCGTGGCGCGGGTCGTCGACCTCGAGTCGGTGATCGAGGTGCTGCGCGGCAAGATCGAGTTCGAGTCCGGTGAGGAGGGTCGTGAGCTGGAGATCCTCGAACACCTGATGCGTAAGTCCATCGCCGACACAGTTCGTGCTCATCTCGGCGGCATCGACATGGCGCCACTGGTGGATGCGCTGGAGAGCGGCGAACCCGTCGTCACGGGGGATCGGGTCACGGCCGTCGACTTCCTCGGTTCGATCCCGTCGGCGGAAACCACGTCGGAACTGCTCGACGACATCGCCGAGCGCCTCGACGCCGAGGCCGACGGTGAGCGCGCGAGCGCCGTCGAACTCGCATTGGAAGGCCTCTACCTGGCCCGCCGGATCGGCAAGGAGGCCGACGAATCTGGTCAGACGCTCTACGGGTGAGGGAGTGAGCATGGCGCGCAAGAGCTTTCATCGATCTCGGTATCAGCGCTACAGCGGTGGGCCCGATCCGCTGGCGCCTCCCGTCGACCTGCGTGATGCGCTTGCCGAGATCGGCGACGACGTGATGGCGGGTGCCTCGCCGCAGCGAGCGCTGCGGGAGTTCCTGCGTCGCGGCACCCCGGACATGCGTGGGCTCGACAAACTGCGCGAGCAGATCAATCGTCGGCGGCAGGAATTGCTCAAGCGCCGCAACCTCGACGGGACGTTCAACGAGATCCGCGAACTCCTCGACCATGCAGTTCTGGAGGAACGCAAACAACTCGCCCGTGACCTCGACGACGACGCACGTTTCGCCGAGATGCAGATCGGCAACCTGCCGCCGTCGACCGCGCAGGCCGTCGAAGAACTCTCCGAATACGACTGGCGCTCACCGCAAGCCCGCGAAGACTTCGAGAAGATCAAGGATATCCTGGGGCGCGAAATGCTCGACCAGCGCTTCGCCGGCATGAAGGAAGCCCTCGAAGGCGCGACCGAGCAAGACCGCCAACGTGTTTCGGAGATGCTCAAAGATCTCAACGAACTCCTTGCCGCGCACAACCGCGGCGAGGACACCACGCAGCAGTTCGACGAGTTCATGGACAAACACGGCGACTTCTTCCCGGAGAACCCCCGCAACACCGACGAACTCATCGACTCGCTGGCTCAGCGCGCCGCCGCGGCCCAGCAGTTCTACAACTCGTTGACGCCCGAGCAACGCGCCGAACTCGACCAGCTCGCCCAGCAGGCGTTCGGGTCACCGGAACTGATGAATCAACTGGCGCAGATGGATTCGGCGTTGCGCGAGGCGCGTCCTGGTCTCGGCTGGGATGACGGGCAGTCGTTCTCCGGAGATCAGCCGATGGGGATGGGGGAGGGTGCGGCAGCCTTGCGCGACATCTCCGAACTCGACGCACTCAGCGAACAGTTGTCGCAGCAGTATGCGGGCGCGCAACTCGACGACATCGACCTCGACGCCTTGGCCCGGCAACTCGGCGACGAGGCCGCCGTGGACGCGCGGACACTGCAGGAACTCGAGAAGGCACTCAACGAACAGGGGTTCTTCGACCGCACCTCCGACGGTCAGCTGCGGCTGAGTCCCAAGGCGATGCGGCAACTCGGTCAGACCATCTTCAAGGATGTGGCCGAACAGCTTTCGGGTCGACGCGGAGATCGTCAGACCCGACGCAGCGGCCTTCTCGGCGAGCCGACGGGGGCCACTCGCGAGTGGGTGTTCGGTGACACCGATCCGTGGGACGTCACCCGCACGGTGTCGAATGCCGTGCTGCGCACCGTGTCCGAGACCACCGAGCCCGCGCTGACGACTGCCGAGATGGCGCGTGAGGGCGTACGCATCGACGTGCGCGACGTCGAGGTCGCCGAGACCGAGACCCGCACCCAGGCTGCCGTCGTGCTCCTCGTCGACACATCGTTCTCGATGGAGATGGAGGGCCGCTGGACACCGATGAAGCGCACCGCGATTGCGCTCAACCACCTGATCTCCACCCGATTCCGCAGTGACGAACTGCATCTCATCGCGTTCGGGCGGTACGCGCGGTCGATCGACATCGCCGAACTGACCGGGCTGCAGCCGCGGATGGAGCAGGGCACCAACCTGCATCACGCGCTGCTGCTCGCGCAGCGTCATCTGCGTCGCTTCCCCAACGCGCAGCCGGTGGTGCTCGTGGTGACCGACGGTGAGCCGACCGCTCACCTCGACCCCAGCGGCGAACCGTTCTTCTACTACCCGCCGCACCCGCAGACCATCGCACTCACCGTTCGCGAACTCGACCACGTCGCTCGTCTCGGCGCGCAGGTGACGTTCTTCCGGCTCGGGGAAGACCCGGGACTCGCGCACTTCATGGATCAGATTGCTCGTCGGATCGGCGGCCGGGTGGTGGCCCCCGACGTCGACGGGCTGGGCGCGGCCGTCGTCGGCGACTACCTCCGCTCACGACGGGGTCGCCGGCGCGGCTGACACTCCCGGTTGGCCTGCCCCTGATCCGAAGAGTTTGGTAAATAGTCCCGCTGAACTGCGGAAATGAGCCCCCGTCGTGCCCGCAAATCTAGGGGAAGAACTTCTTCCCCGGGGTTCATAGTCGTCCGCGAGAATTTTCCGGGGGAGGACTCCAAGGGTAGGGGAAGAAGTTTCTTCCCCTACTTTTGTGGTGCCGGTTCGCGCCGCCGACGATGATGCCGCCGCTGCGCACTCATGGCAACCACGTGGACGGATCGTGCGTCCATGCTCGACGATGACGCGCTTCCCACCTCGGCGGTTGGGTCGCTGATCCGAGAGGTTGGGTAACCGCCGCGGCGACCTGCGGAAATCTGTACCTGGGAGGCTGGCCACGTGCACAGTGCACGTGGTCTGGTTGAGGGGTACAGATTCCCGACGGGGTCGCGGTGCGTTCCCGTGGTCGGGCCAACGCGGTCGCGCTACGCCCTCGCCGACCGCGCACCCACCACCCACAGCACGATGCCGACGACGGTCAGAATGAAACCGAATCCGCCGCCGAACACCGCGAGCAGAATGCCGCCGGCGCTCATGGCGACCACGCCTGCGCTGAGCGCGGGTGCGCCGTACGCGGGGCGGTCGCAGGTGATGGTGTAGGAGCCGCTCGCCTTGATCTCGACGGTGCGGAACGATTCGATCTGTTGACCGTCGTAGCCGAAGTTGGTGCTGACCTCCGAACCTCCGGTGACGTCGGCGGGACCGTCGAAGGTGCAGGTCGGGGTAACGCTGTCCTCGGGGGCGAACAGCTGCAACGAATCTCCATCGGAGAACGTGCGGGAGGCCGTCGTGTCGATGGCAAAGATGTCGTCGGCCTGGCCGGCGATCTTGCTGAACCCGATCACCGCGAGCACGATCCCGGTCGCGACGCAGGCCACGAGGATGATGGCGCCGATCCATGTCATCCACTTGCCGATTCGCTTCATCCGCGACCGGTTCTTCTTCGCCGGGACTGGCTGGAACGGTTGGTACGGGTTGGGGGTGTAGGGGGAAGGAGACGGAACCGGTGGGTGGTACGGGCCGTACGGCGGGCCGGGCGTACTCATCTGTCGTCTCCTGGGTAAGGGTTGTCTCGGGGCCTTATTCTGGGGGCCATTCTCCGGGTTTCCACGGTGGTCGTCGGCCGGAATCGACACTAGTGTCGGGATCGTGACCACTCCCGACCTTCCGTCCGACGACCGTCGCGCGCGTCTGCGAGCCGCCGATGCCGATCGCGAACTGGTGCACGAGATCCTGTCGGCCGCGATGGCGGGCGGCAACCTCTCGCCGGCCGAGTACGAGGAACGCGCCGGAAAAGCCGTTATGGCCAAGACTTTTGGTGACCTCGACGAACTCACCGACGATCTTCCGGTGGCCCAGCTCGGCGTCGCGTTGCCCACCTGGCCCGTGGTCGACACGACGCGCGGCACGCGGGTGACCGGCAGATCGGACAGCCCGGCAATCGTTCGTCATCGGCTCGCGATCATGTCCGGCAGCGAACTCAAAGGGACCGCTCCCGTCGGCGGACACCTGAGTGCGACCGCGATCATGGGCGGGGTTGAGATCGACTTGCGCGAGGTCGAGTTCACCGAGCCCGTTCTGACGATCCAATGCGTGGCGATCATGGGCGGCGTCGACATCACCGTCCCGGAGGACGTGACCGTCGACGTCGGTGGTCTGGGCATCATGGGGGGTTTCGGTGGCGCGAACGCGACTGGCGCGCCTGGCGCACCGACGGTGCGCGTCACCGGTCTGGCGCTGATGGGCGGCGTCGACGTCAAACGTAAGCCGGTCGACGAGTAGGCAACTCGACTCGAGTCCTGGGCCGGTCAACCCGTCAGGCAAGCACCAGCGAGATGATCGCGATCGCCGGGATCGACGCGAGGGTGGTGATGAGCGCGGTGTCGCGCGCGAGGATCTGACCGCGCCGATATCGCGTCGCGTAGACCATCACGTTCTGCGCGCTCGGCAGCGCACCGATCACCACCTGCGCGAAGAGTTGATGCCCGGTCTGGCCGAAGCCCCAACGCGCGACGACGTAGACCAGCGCCGGCATGGCGAGCATCTTCAGGACGGTGGCGAGCGCGATGTCGCGTCGTGGGCTCTCGCCCTTCTTGAACACCGTCACACCGGTCAGGGAGAGTCCAAAGGCGAGCAATGCTCCTGGCACCGAGGCGTTTCCGAGCATCTTGAGGGGTTCGAGTACCGGTGCCGGCGGTATCCAGCCAATGAGCGAGACGACAAGTCCGGTCACCCCGCCGATGACGATCGGATTGGTCAGCGGGGTGACGACAGCGTCGCGCCACAGCGAGCGGTGCGCGCCACGATCGAGCGCCGTGAGGTCGAGGGCCAGGAGCGCGATCGGGGAGTAGATGAGGATCTGGAAAAGCAGCAGCGGCGCGATGAACGTCGCGTCGTCGAGCACGAAGATGGCGATCGGGAGCCCGAGATTCACGCTGTTGACGTACGACGACGACAACGCGCCGATGACCAGCTCCGGAACCGCGCGCCGCAGCCAGAATCGGGCGACGACCACGTAGACCAGCCCGATTGCCAGTGCGCTGCCACCCGCGATGACCAGGGTCGAGGAGAAGATGACCGACAGATCCGAGGTAACAAGCGAATAGAAGAGGAGCGCCGGCGTGCAGACGAAGAACACCAGTCGCGACAACACCTCGTGGGCGTGGTCGCCGAGCAGGCGCGTCCGTCCGAGCACATATCCGATGCCCACCACGATGAAGATGACGGTGAACCCGGAAACCACGCCTGACACCAGCCGAGCTTATTCACTACCCTGAAATCCACATCAATCGGGCGATCGTGGAGGAGGTCAGCGTGACCAACACGCCTGGACAGGGATCGGGCCACCAGGACGACGGATGGGTCTCGCTGAACAAGGACGCACCGGTGCAGCCCGCGCCGTATGCACCCACCGAGTTCTCGCCGACCTATCAAGCCCCGCCCACCTATCAAGCGCAGCCGACCTATCAAGACCCGTCGAGCGATCCGTATCTGGCGGGCTACGGGGCCAATCCGCCGCTTCCGCCGGTCGCGGCGCCGGGGTCCGATGGCTATTACGGGGCGGTGTCGCCGAACCCGTACGGCCAGTACCCACCGACACCCGGGTATCCGCAGTACCCGGCACCGGTGCAGTACGGGGCGTACGGACCCGCGCCGTACGGCTACGGACAACCGATGTCGCAGACCAACGGAAAATCCACCGCCGCTCTCATCTGCGGCATCGCAAGCCTGGTCAGTGTCTTCCTGTTCAGCTGCTTCTCCATCCCGATCTCAGGTCCCACCGGCATCGTCGCACTGGTGATGGGAGTCAAGGCGCGACGCGAGATCGACGATTCGGCCGGCGCGCAGAGCGGCAGCGGCAACGCACTGGCCGGTCTCATCACGGGTGGCATCGGGCTTGCGCTCTCGGTGATCTGCACAGTTCTTCTCATCGCGATCATTTTCGGGACCTACTGAACGACTGATTTCGGCTGCTTTCCGAGGGGGATCGGAACGATCTTGACTAGGCTGTATCCGACGTGCCGCGCCTTGCGGTACCGATCCGTCTGCGCGTCTCGGGGAGCCGCGCGTTTCGAAAGGCCAAGCCGATGACGAACCCGACCGGCGACGACGATCCATTCAAGAAGAAGCCCGCGGATCCCGAATCGTACGAGCCACCCGCCACGCCTTCCGGGGACGCGACGCGAGTGATCAAGACCGGACCGGGTGAGGGGTATCCACCGCAGGGCTCGCCGAGCAGCCCGCCCCCGCCGTCGTATGGCACACCGCAGCCACCCGCCGGTGGCTACGACGCCACCCGGGTCTCGCAGACACCGCCGCCGTCTTACGGATCGCCGTCCACGCCTTCGTCGGATCCGTCGCAGTACGGCGCTCCGCCGTCGTACGGTGCACCGGGCTCGACGCCGTCCTACGGCGCCCCCGGTTCGACGCCCTCCTACGGTGCATCGACGCCGTCCTACGGTGCGGACCCCGGCGCGTCGTCCGACCCGAACGTGCCGCCGTCCTATGGCACGCCGTCGTATGGCACCCCGCCCGCCAGCCCGTACGGTCAGCCCGGATACGGCGCTTCGGGTTACCCGGCAGCAGGCGCACCGGGGTACCCGGCGCAGGCGAAGAACAACCCTCTCGCAATCGCATCTTTGGTGTGCTCGATTGTCGGCTTGGTGTGCTGTGGCCTCACCGCCATCGTCGGCCTGGTTCTCGGCATCGTCGCACGCAAGCAGATCAAGGAATCCAACGGCACACAGACCGGCGACGGGATGGCGCTGGCCGGAATCATCATCGGCGCCATTGTGACCGTGCTGTTCATCATCTACTGGATTCTTGTGTTCGCCGGCGTGATCGGTAGCTTCGCCTTCGACACCAGCACCGACTACTGACAAGCCTCGTTTTGGAGGTTGCCGTCCTTGCCGGGTAGTCTGGTGAGGTTGTGTGACGCGCCCACCGGGCTGCAGGCGCACTGACCAGGGATCATCGCGCCAGCTGATCGATCCCAGACAGACCACCGTAGGAGAAGGGCTCAACCATGGCTGTACCGAAGCGCCGGATGTCGCGGGCCAACACCCGTAGCCGTCGTTCGCAGTGGAAGGCGGACAATCCCGCACTGCAAGAGGTGAAGGTGAACGGCGTCGTGCAGCGCATTCCGCGTCGTCTGGTCAAGGCTGCCCGCGCGGGCGTCATCGACCTGGACCGTCGCTGATCTAGAGCTGCCCGACGGTCGCGCCGCCGACCGTCGCGACAAACGAACCACCGACCGCCCCTGGGCCTTGTGCCCGGGGGCGGTCGTTCACGTGCGTGACCAACCGTTCGGATCGGTCATGGGCTGGTTACGATGACCGGGCACCACGTCGGTGCACCAACCAACGGGGGGACCAATCAGAATGCCCAAGTAT
This sequence comes from Gordonia sp. NPDC003585, assembly GCF_040610755.1. Taxonomy (NCBI): domain Bacteria; kingdom Bacillati; phylum Actinomycetota; class Actinomycetes; order Mycobacteriales; family Gordoniaceae; genus Gordonia; species Gordonia sp. NPDC003585. The sequence continues at coordinate 14,653 of NZ_JBEXMX010000017.1, forward strand.
TACGGCGGTTCGTCCGGTGATGATTCGTCGCAATGGGAGCCGACCCAGCTGAGCCAACGACCGGTGACGCCGCCCCGCTTGGACAAGGGGACCCCGCCGCTCCCGATGCCGATCACGCCTCCGCCGGTGTCGGGATCGCTGCCTCCGTTGCCCCCGCCGTCGGCTGCTGCGCTACCGCCGGTGCCGGCCTACGGCGCGCCGTCCGTGCAACCGTACGGTGCTCCGTACTACGGACAGCCGGCGTACGGGCCGCCGGTAGTCATTGCCCCGGTGCGCCGGACCAACGCGATGGCGATCACCGCGCTCGTGGTGTCGCTCGCCGGGTGTGGGTGTCTCAGCTGGTTGGGGATCGTGTTCGGCCTCATCGCGCGCAATCAGATCAAGAACTCCAACGGAACCGAAGAAGGCGACGGGCTGGCCATCGCCGGGATCATCATCGGTGCGATCGCACTTGTCGGAATCCTGGCGTACTTCGTCATCAACGTGATCTATCTGGGTCTGGTCGTCGGCGCATCGTCGACGTCGACCGACTACTGATGCGAAGTGTTCGGCGACCACCGCGCTGAACTGGGCAAATGCGATAGTGTCGTGCCGCAAAATCTAGGGGAGGAACTTCGTCCCCGGGTTTCATAGTCGTCCGCGAGAATTTTCCGGGGGAGGACTCCAAGGCCAGGGGAGGAAGTTTCGTCCCCTACTTTTCGTGGGGCGCCTGCTTCTGTCGTCGCGTTCGGCGGAACGCGACGACAGGTGACTGAGATCGGGCCCGTGAGCGAGTGCTTCCGGGAAATACCCGGAGGACCACCGTCAGGGGCCCGATCCTGGCCACCGGCCCGACCAACCTTCCTGCCCCCACGATCGCCGCCGCCGGCCGGTTCCTACTGGGCGATGAACTTGTTGACGGCGCGGTTGAGGAAGTTCGGGATGAACTTGGCCGCGTTGCCCAGCACCAGGGTCTGGGTACCGACGCCGTAGCTGGTCCGGTGCAGCAGCTTGTCCTGGCGGGTGGGATGTACTGACTCCCACACCTTGTCGGCGACCTGCTCGGGCGTGATCCGGATGCCCAGGGTCTTGGTCGACTTGGCGTCGGCGGCGGCCAGCGCGGTCTTGGCCCACAGCGGCCAGATGCTGACGACGCGGATGTCGTCGGGCTCCCACTCGAGTTCGAGCGCCTCGGTCAGGCCGGCGACAAAGAACTTGGTGGCGCTGTACACGGCGATGTCGGGCTGCCCGTAGATGGCCGACGCCGAGGCGATGTTGACCAGGTGTGCACCGGGCGTCGCCTTCAGGTACGGGTGCGCGGCCTGAGCCCCGAGCGCGACGCCGAGCGCGTCGATGTCGATCTGGCGCTTGATCGCGTCCGGGGAGATCTCGGTCAGCGGACCCTCGTGCAGGATGCCCGCGTTGTTGTCGAGGACATCGAGCGTGCCACCCGTCGCCTCGGTGAACTCACCGAGCGCGTGCGCCCACTGGGCCTCATCGCGGACGTCGAGTTCGCCGACGATCCAATCGGGGTGGTTCGCCTTGACCTTGTCGAGGGCGTCCTTGTTGACGTCGTAGACACCGATCGTCCATCCCTCCCGGTCGAAACGCTCCGCGGTGGCCAGTCCGATGCCCGCCGCGCCGCCGGTGATGAAAATCGATGACATATCCGTCTCCTGCCTTCTGACCTGCGTCGATGAGGTCCTCGGTCTAACTTACTCGCCAGTATATTCCTGTGTCTGTTTACTCGGTCGCAGCCCGGTGCTATCTTGACAACAAGCATTGTCATAACATCACACGTTGTCACGATTACTGGAGGCGAATCAGATGACTGCCGCTATGGACCGCACCCACGCCGGTGAGCCTGAGGCGCCCATCGACAACGTCGTGAGCATGCATGACCAGGGCACCCAGGAAGTGTCCGAGCGTCTTCTCGCGTCGGCCGCGCGGCTGTCGCGCAATGCGATGACCGAGATCGACTGGTCGCTGCCGATGGACCCCACCAAGTACGGCTGCAGCCCGGAATGGTCGTCGCTGTACGGGACGGCGTATTGGGATGAACTCACCGAGGAGCAGCGGATCTCGGTGACCCGCCACGAGTTCGCGTCGATCATGAACATCGGCATCTGGTTCGAGATGATCCTGCAGGAGATGGTGATCCGCGACCAGTACCTCGGCGCGTATCACAGCCCCGAATTCCAGTTCGCGCTCACCGAGATCGCCGACGAGTGCCGCCACTCGATCATGTTCGCCAAGGCGTCGGAGAAGATGGTCGGAACCTCCTACAAGCCCACCAAATGGGTTGGGCGCCTGGGTAAACTGTTCAAGCGAACCGCAAGGAACGAGGTCGCCTACGCTGGCATCCTGGTCGCCGAGGAAGTGCTCGACGTCTTCCAGCGTGGGTGCATGCGCGACGACCGGGTCCTGCCGTTCATCCGCACCGTCAACGAGATCCACGTGCTCGAGGAATCGCGCCACATGAAGTTCGCGCGCGAGGAAGTGCGCGAGTCGATGCAGGGTGTCGGCTGGTTCCGACGCCAGTTCAGCGCCCTGTATGTTGCGCTCGGCGCCTACTTCATCGTCTCGAGTCTGGTGCAGCGCAAGGCCTTCGAGGATGCGGGACTCGACGCGGACCGTGCGGTCGCGGAGATGAACTCCAACTCGCACTTCCAGTCGATGGTCCGGTCGAGTTGCGTGCATCTCATGGAGTTCCTCGACGAGGTGGGACTCCTGACCCGCCCGGCGATGCGCTACTACCGGAAAGTGCACATGCTCTGATGTTCGTCATCACTCAATCCTGCTGCAGCGACGCAGCATGCGTCTCGGTGTGCCCGGTGAACTGCATCCACCCGACGCCCGAAGAACGCGGGTTCGGCAGCTCCGACATCCTGCACATCGATCCCGAGGCGTGCATCGATTGCGGCGCATGTGCAGATGCCTGCCCGGTCGACGCGATCTACCCGGCCGACCGTCTCGGCGCCCGCGATCAGGTGTTCATCGAGATCAATGCCGACTATTACAAGAACAACGCCGACGTGAAGTCCGGCTGGGGTCCGGTGAGCTACCCAGAGATTCCGAAGCTCCCTGCGGGACTGCGGGTTGCGCTGGTCGGTACCGGGCCGTCGGGTGGCTACGCGCTGCGCACCCTGCTGGACCGGACCGAGGCGCACGTCACCGTCCTCGACAAGCTGCCAACACCGGGTGGACTCGTTCGTGCCGGGGTGGCCCCCGACCATCCCGGCACGAAAGGGGTGTTGCGTGGATTCGACCTGCTCTACCGCGACCCGCGCGTCACCATGCTCACCAATGTGACTGTGGGCAAGGATATCTCGCCCGACGAACTCGCCGACCACTTCGACGCGGTGTTCTACGCGGTCGGTGCGAGCGAGTCACGTCGCCTGGGTATCCCCGGCGAGGATCTGCCCGGCTCGACGTCGGCCACCGAACTCGTGGCCTGGTACAACGCGGTCCCGGGAGCCGAGCAGGGTCCGCCCATTCGTCGTGGTTCCGACGATGATCCGGCCACCGGTCGGGCGGTGGTCGTGGGAACCGGCAACGTCGCGCTCGACGTCGCACGCATTCTGGTGTCGCCGCCGGAGTTGTTGGCCACCACCGACATCGCCGACCGCGCGCTCGACATCCTGCGGGAACAGAACGTCCACGAGGTGGTTCTGCTGGGTCGTCGGGGTCCCGAGGACGCCGCCTACACGGCAGCGGAATACCGTGCGCTGTCGGAGATCCCGGGCGTCGACGTGGTGGTCCACTCCGGAGGTGACGTGCCCGACCTGACCGGTCCGGCCGACCCGAGTCGTCGTCGAATCGTGTTCCTGTTCCATACCACTCCTGAGTCGATTGTCGGGGATGAGCGAGTGGAATCGGTGAACCTGCGGTCGGGCGAACACCGCCATTCCGTTGCCACCGACCTCGTGGTGCGCTCCATCGGATACCGCTCCACACCGATCGAGGGCCTCGCCTTCGACGACAAGCGCGGCATCTTCCCCAACGTCGACGGTCGGATGACCGACGTTTCCGGCGACGTCATCCCCGGCGTCTACGTGCTCGGCTGGGCCAAGCGCGGCCCGAGCGGCGGCATCGGCGCAAACAAGATGTGTGCACAGGCGACGGTCGAGGACTTCATCGCCGACGCCGCGTCGGGCGCCCTGCGCAGGACCACGCGTAATCCGGGCGAGTTCCAGGCGCTCATCCGACGCCGCGTGCGGCGCGTGATCGGCTACCGCGGCATGCGCGCCATCGACCGTTCTGAACGCCGACGCGGCGCCGAACAGGGCCGCCCCCGTGTGAAGTTCACCCAGGTCGCCGACATGGTCGGTGCGGCGGGGTGGCGCAAGCGCTGACAGTTCGCTCCCCGAGGTGCCTCTCCCGCTGTGGTGCCCCCTCCCGCTCCCGGAGGTGCCCGAGGCGCCAGCCGAGGGATCGAAGGGCTGGTGAGACAACGCTCTCAGCTCACCAACGGGCTTCGAGGCTCGCAAGCTCGCGCCTGCGCCAGCGGGGGCTCTACGCACAGTCGACGCGCGGTGCAGTGAGGGCCTGACAACGCCCCCGTAACATCGCCGCAAGTGGCATTTCACGCGTACTCGGGATAGTGGCGGGTATGTCCAGCACTCCGCACTTCCTCCAGGGCGTGTTCGCGTTCGCCGGGTCCGGGCTCACCAAACCCGGCCCCATCGACCCGGCGCTGACGTACACGGTGCCATCTGGCCTGACGGCGCAGCCACTCTACTTTCGTGGCGGCAACAGCTCCGACGACCTCATCTACGTCACGCTCATGCGCGACGGTTCGCCGATGCGGATCTTCCCGATGGGTGCCAAGTCGTCGGTGAACGTGCCGCTGCGCGTCGTGGAGGACGTCGACCCCGACAGTGTCCTGGAACTCGTGCTCGCAGCGCCGGAAGGCACCAGCGGCGAAGTTGTGATCGACTTCGGGATGGTCACCTTCTGATGCAGCCGTCGAACTGGGATCCGGACGCAGCGCCCAAACGCCGGCTGGTGGTGGTCGGAAACGGTATGGCCGGGGCGCGCACCGTCGAAGAGATTCTCGCGCGCGGGGGCGGCGACCAGTTCTTCATCACGATGATCGGCGACGAGCCGTACGGCAACTACAACCGAATCATGTTGTCGCATGTGCTGTCCGGCGAAACCACCACGGATGACGACGACCTGATGCTCAACCCGATGGCGTGGTACTCCGAGAACGGGGTGACGCTGCATGCCGGCGACCGGGCGGAATCGATCGATCGGTTCGCCAAGAGCGTGCGGTGCGAAAGTGGTCGGATCATCGGGTTCGACGTTCTCATCATCGCGACCGGATCGCACACCTTCTTTCCCAACATGGACGGCCTGCGCGAGCCCGACGGCCGACTTGCCCGCGGGGTCTTCGGTTTTCGCACCATCGAGGACACCAACGGAATGCTGCAGATGGCGACGTCGCGCGATCACGTGAAGGCGGTGGTGATCGGCGGCGGACTGCTCGGTCTGGAGGCTGCCTACGGTCTCAAGACGCAGGGCGTTGACGTCGACGTGGTGCATTCGCCCGGCCACCTGATGAATCAGCAGCTCGACGAGCGCGGTGGTCGGGTGTTGCGCAACAAGATCGAGGAACTCGGGGTCGGGGTGCTCACCGGCAAACGCACGACCTCGGTATTGCGCGCCGACGACGGCACGGTCGCGGGGGTGGGCTTCACCGATGGCGGTTTGCTTCCCGCGGACATGATCGTGGTGACCGCCGGCATCCGGCCCAACGTCGAGATCGCGCGCAGTGCCGGATTGGTGGTCGAACGCGGGATCGTGGTAGACGATCAGATGCGTTGCGAAGACGAGGCATTCATCTACTCGGTGGGCGAATGTGCTCAGCACCGCAGCGAGGTCTACGGTTTGGTGGCTCCGTTGTGGGAGCAGGCGGTGGTCCTGGCCGATGTCATCACCGGCGCGAATCCTGCTGCGGAATATCATGGTTCGCGTCTGACGACGAAGCTGAAGGTCGCCGGCGTGGATGTCGCGGCGATGGGTGTCAAAGGGCCCGAGCGCGACGACGACGAGTTCGTCCAATTCTACGAACCGCGCAGCGGTATCTACAAGAGCGTCGTGGTCCGCGACAACAAGCTCATCGGCGCAATGCTGCTGGGCGACATCTCCAAGGCCAGCTTCCTGACCCAGGCATTCGACGAAAAGGTGCCACTGCCCGACGAGCGCATCTCGATGCTCTTCGACCTCGGAACACCCAGCGCGGCAACGGGTGCCGCCGAGCTGTCCGACGACGTGCAGGTCTGCAACTGCAACGGCGTCACCAAGGGTGACATCGTGGCATGCGTCGCGTCGGGCTGCACCAGTGTCACCGACGTCTGCGCCAAGACCCGCGCCGGAAAGGGCTGCGGCTCATGTAAGGGACTGGTCGCCGACATCGTCGAGCTTGCGGCCGGTGACGCGCTCACCGTCGACAAGTCCGCGGACTGGTACGTGCCATGCATCCCGCTGACCAAACCTGAACTCATCGAAGCCATTCGACGACAGGACCTCCGGTCGGTCACCGACGTGTTCGCCGCGTTGGCACCCGACGGTGAGGACGCGGCCGCCAAGATGCCACTGGCGTCGCTGTTGCGGGTGATCTGGGGCGCGGAGTGGAAACGTGAGCCGGGAGCGTTGTTCGTCAACGACCGTGTGCACGCGAACATCCAGCGCGACGGCACGTTCTCGGTGGTTCCCCAGATGAAGGGCGGCGTCACGTCGCCAGAGCAACTGCGCAAGATCGCGGATGTGGCCGAGAAGTACGACATCCCGATGATCAAGGCGACCGGCGGTCAGCGCCTCGACCTGCTCGGCGTGAAGAAGGAAGATCTGCCCAAGGTGTGGGCCGACCTGGGCATGCCGTCGGGGTACGCCTACGGCAAGAGCTTCCGTACCGTGAAAACTTGTGTGGGAACCGACTATTGCCGGTTCGGTCTCGGCGATTCGACTCAGCTCGGCATCGACATCGAGACCAGATACCAGGGGCTCGAGTCGCCCGCGAAGCTGAAACTCGCGGTCACGGGTTGTCCGCGCAACTGTGCCGAAGCGCTCTGTAAGGACTTCGGGGTCGTCGCGATCGGCGATGGGAAGTGGGAGATCTACGTCGGTGGCGCGGCGGGTGCACACATCCGGAAAGGCGATCTGCTCGCCACGGTCGAGTCGCCCGACGAGGTTGTTCGGTTATGCGGCATCTTCATTCAGCACTACCGCGAGACCGGAAAGTGGTTGGAGCGCACCTACGCGTGGGTGCCGCGGATCTCGATCGAAGAGTTGCGTGCCATTCTGGTCGACGACCGTGACGGTCTGGTCGCCGGGCTTCAGGAGCGCATCGAGGAAGCAGTCGCCGGCTACGTCGACCCGTGGCTCGATCGCGTCGAACCGAAGTCGCCGGCCCAGTTCACGCCTGCGCTACCGCTGTTGCCGCTCCCTGCGGTTCCTGCGCGCGGTGCCCGACCGTCCCCGGAGGTGGTTGCACGATGACCGTCGTGTCGAGCGGAACGGCTGTGGTCCTGGGCCTGATGGAAGACCTGATGGTCGGGGAGGGCCGGGCATACTCGGTCCAGGGCAAACAGATTGCCGTGTTCCGGATGACCGACGGCACGTTGCGCGCCACCGACGCGATCTGCCCCCACAACGGCGGACCACTCGCCGACGGCCAGTTCGACCTCGGCACCATCGTCTGTCCGCTGCACCAATACGCCTTCTCGTTCGGCGACGGAACGTGCCGGAACGGGGCGGTCGGGTCGGTGACGGTCTACCGGGTGGAAGACCGCGACGGCGAGATCGTCGTGTGGTTGTGATCGCCCGGGGTGGATGGCACCTACCAAAAGCGACCACGTACCGCTGCCTGAGGTGTGAGGAGCGCAAGCGACGACCTACGGCTGCCTGAGGTGCGAGGAGCACCCACCGCTGCCTGAGGTGTGAGGAGCGCAAGCGACGAGCCTCGAAGGCCTGGCGACGAAACATCGATAGCCGCCTACCGGCTTGCTTGACCGCCAAACATCGAAAGCTGCCTACCGGCTTGGCGGTCGAACAATACTCCACAACGAACTCGTCGGCGTGTTCTCTGTGGACAACTCGAGCGCGGAAGTTGGAACGACATCCCTTGCGGCCACGATGGTATGATGGGCTACGCATACATCATCGAGTGCGCCGATGGCGTCTACTACTCCGGTAGCACCGTCGATCTCGACAATAGGATGAACCAGCACAGCACGGGCCAGATCGGATACACGGCCAAGCGTCGGCCGCTCAAGCTCGTGTGGGCGATGGAATTCCCGAGTGTGCGCGAGGCGTATGCCTTCGAACGACGGTTGCACGGCTGGTCGCGGCGGAAGAAGAAGGCGCTGATCGACGGAGATTTCAACGTGCTGAAGTCTCTGTCGAAGCGGCGGGGTGGATTGCCACGAAAGCGAGAGTAGAGCGTTGCGCGGCTCCGATGTCGTCTCGCCAGGCCTTCGAGGCTCGTCGCTTGCGCTCCTCACACCTCAGGCAGCGGTAGGGCCGCGCGTGCGCTCCTCGCACCTCAGGCAGCGGTAGGGCCGCGCTTGCGCTCCTCGCACCTCAGGCAGCGGTAGGGCCACGCGTGCGCTCCTCGCACCTCAGGCAGCGGAAGGGCCGCGCTTGCGGTCCTGAGGCAGCGGATGGTGGCGCGTAGGGCAGCGGGTGGGTTTCCGGCAGCGGTGGCTCAGTACACGTCCCGAACGTAGCGTTTGTCGGCGGCGAGGGCCTTGACGTAGGATTCGGCGCTCTTGGCCGAGCGCCGACCATGCTGTGCGACAATCCCTTTGAGAGCGGCGTCGACATCCTTGGCCATGCGCGACGCGTCGCCGCAGACGTAGACGTGGGCGCCGTCGTGCAGCCACTGGTAGAGCTCTTCGCCGTGTTCGCGCATCCGGTCTTGGACGTAGATCTTGCGATCCTGGTCGCGGGAGAAGGCGACGTCGAGGCGGGTGAGCACGCCGTCGGAGAGCATCGAGGTGAGCTCGTCGCGGTAGTAGAAGTCGGTGGCGGAGTACTGCTCGCCGAAGAACAGCCAGTTGGGTCCGTTGTGGCCCAACGCTTCACGCTCGCGAAGGAAGCCGCGGAACGGTGCGATGCCGGTGCCCGGACCGATCATGATCATCGGCGTGTCCGGGTCGGCGGGGGGACCGAAGTGGGTCGACTTGGTGACGTACAACCCCACGTCCTCGGCATCGGCGTGATCGGCGAGGAACGTCGAACAGACGCCGCCGCGCGGGGTGCCGAACATGTTGTAGCGCACGGCCGACACCGTCAGCTGCACTTCCTCGGGATCTTCCAGCGGGCTCGACGAGATCGAATATGACCGTGGCACCAACGATTTGAGCGCAGCAATCCACTCGGCGGCGGTGGCGCGTGCCGGATACTGGGCGAGGACGTCGACGCTCTGTCGGCCCCACATCCAGCGATTGAGTGCATCCTTGTTGCCCGGAGCCACGAGGTCACGCAGCTCCGACGACCCGCTGCGTTCGGCGACCAGACGCACGAAGTCGGGTGTCACCTTCGCGAAGTCGACACGCTCCCGTAGAGCTCGGCGCAGTGTCATGGTGTCGCCGTCGGGAAGGTCGACCATCTCGTTCTCGTCGAGCTTGGTGAGGCTGAGCCACTCGTCGATCAGCGTGTGAGTGTTCAACGGCCAGACACCCAGCGCATCGCCGGTGTCATAGCGAAGAGTGTCCGGAGGGATGCGAAACCCGAAGTTGCGCACGTCTTTCCCCGAACCATCACCGTTGAGTTTGACGTTGCGGGTCAGCGCGGTCACCAGCGGCTGCTTGCGCGAGTAGGCCGGCGCCGTGCGGATCGACGGTGCTGCCGAGGAGTCGGCGGGTTCGCTGACCACCACGACCTTGTCGTCGGTGGCCGTCCCTTCGACAACTGGTCCGTGCATGCTGATCGCTCGGATCACGCTGTCGAGCCAGCCGCCCGCTGATTCTTCGAAGTCCGGTTCGCAATCGACACGGTCGACGATCCGCCGACCGCCGAGTTCGGCGATCTTCTCGTCGAGTTTGCGTCCGTGGCCACAGAAGTCGTCGTAGTTGGAGTCGCCGAAGGCCAGTACGGAGAAGTCGACGCCCGACAGGTCGGGCGCACCCTCGGTGTTCAAGCTGTCCCAGAAGGCGCTTCCGTTGTCCGGTGGTTCGCCGTCGCCAGTGGTGGAGGTGACGAACAGGGTTGTCCCGGAAAGGGTTGCGACGTCGACCTCGTCCATCGATTTCGCGGTGACCGTCCGCCCGGTGTCGGACACCTTGTCGGCCACCGACGTTGCGTAGTCCTCCGCGGCCCCCATCTGCGACGCCCAGAGCAGGGTGACGGTATCCACAGAACTGTCATCGGCAGAAGCGGAATCAACAGGCACGGCCGAAGCCGAGCGCGCAAATCGACCGGCGAGCACCCCGCCGACCCACATCCGTACTTCCTCGCGGATCGGCGCATCGGACGGAATGGTCGGTACACCAACCGGTTCCGCGCCGATCCCGGCGGCAAGCCCGGCCACATACAGCTTCTCGGACGCAGTCAGCTCAGGCGCGGAAATCCCGGCAACGCCCAGAGCGTCGGACAGACTCGAGTGCGGCACTGACATGGACTCCTCAACTACGACGGCGGTTGCGACCTTGGTGAGCGTCACCGCGCAGACCTTGAACTCGGGTTGTTGCGACGCTGCGTCGATGGCGTCCGAGGTGACCGCGTTGATGGCGTAGTGCTCGCCGAACATGTCGTTCCAATGGAATGGCACAAAGCAATTGCCCGGACGTACGCGGTCGGACACCTTGGCGGGCAACACCGCTCGCCCGCGCCGAGACGCGATCTCGACCGTGTCTCCGGTCGACACATCCATCGCCGACGCATCGTCGGGATGCAGTTCGACGAATGGGTCCGGGTTGAGCTTGTTCAGTTTGGCCACTCGACCGGTCTTGGTCATCGTGTGCCACTGATGCGGCAGCCGGCCGGTGTTGAGCAGGAATGGATAGTCGTCGTCGGGCATCTCGACAGGGTCGATGTGCGGCCGCGCGAAGAACTGCGCGCGCCGATTGGGTGTGGCGAAGGCCAGACGCGGCACCGAGCCGTCCGCGGCGTGATGGAGCGTCTGACTCCGACCGTCGTTCAAATAGCGGATCGGATTGCGCGCACCACCGTCGGTGGGGTCCGCATCCGGCGGGCACGGCCACTGCATCGGGGTGCGACGCAGGCCGTCGTAGGTGACGCCGCGAATGTCGTAACCCGTTCGGGGGTTGGCGAATTGCTTGATCTCCTCGAAGATTTCCTCGGCGCTCGAGTAGTCGAAGGCGTCGGCGTAGCCCATCTCCGACGCGATGCGGGCGATGATCTGCCAGTCCGGGATCGCCTGTCCGGGCGGCGGGACCGCGGGTTCGAACAGTGTGAGGTTGCGTTCGGAATTCACCATCACGCCGGTCGATTCGGTCCACAGCGTCGCCGGGAGCACGACGTCGGCGTAGGCGTTGGTCTCGGTCTCGGCAAACGTGTCCTGCGTGATGACCAGTTCGGCGCGTTCCAGCCCCTCGATGACGGTCTTTCGATTGGCCACGGAGGCAACCGGATTGGTGCAGATGATCCAGCACGCGCGGATCTCGCCGTCGGCCATGCGGCGGAACATGTCGATGGTGCCGCCGCCGACGTCGGTGCGCAAGGTGCCGCGTGGCACACGCCACACGTCCTCGACGAAGTCGCGGTCGGAGTCGGAGATCACCGCACGCTGGCCGGGCAGACCCGGTCCCATGTAACCCATTTCGCGGCCGCCCATCGCATTGGGCTGACCGGTCAGCGAGAACGGTCCACTGCCCAGCCGGCAGATGGCGCCGGTGGCGAGGTGAAGGTTGATGAGGGCGTTGGTGTTCCACGTGCCGTGGGTCGACTGGTTGAGCCCCATTGTCCAGCAGCTCATCCAGTTGTCTGCGGTGCCGATCATCTCCGCCGCCCGGCGCAGGTCGGCCTCGGCGACACCGGTCAACGAGGCAACGGTCTCCGGATCATAGGAAGCCGCAAAGTCCGGCATCTGCTCGAAACCGTCGGTGAAGTCGGCGATGAACTCGTCGTCGGTGTGCCCACCGGCGATGAGCAGGTGCAGGATTCCGTTGAGGAGCGCGAGGTCGGAGCCTGAGCGAACCTGCAGGAACAGGTCGGCCTTGTCGGCGGTCGCGGTACGACGCGGATCCACCACAATCAGCTTCGCGCCGGCCTTGACGCGGTCCATCATCCGCAGGAACAGGATCGGATGGCAGTCGGCCATGTTGGCGCCGATGACGAAGAAGACGTCGGCGTGGTCGAAGTCCTGATACGACCCGGGTGGACCGTCGGACCCGAGCGACTGCTTGTAGCCGGTGCCGGCGCTGGCCATGCACAGCCGGGAGTTGGATTCGATCTGGTTGGTGCCGATGAATCCCTTGGCCAGCTTGTTGGACAGGTACTGCGCCTCCAGCGACATCTGACCGGAGACGTAGAGCGCGACGGCGTCGGGCCCGTGCTCGTCGACGATGGTGCGCAGGCGTCGCGCGGTGTCGGAGATGACGTCGTCGAGGTCAGCCGATGCGAGTTCGTCACCGCGTCGAGGACGCACCAGCGGAGTTTCGAGGCGACCACCCCCGGCGAGCATGTCGGCTGTGGTGGAGCCCTTGGTGCAGAGGCGGCCGAAGTTGGTGGGGTGGTCGGTGCGTCCGACGGTCTTGGTGACGATCGGCAGACCACCGTCGTCGGCGACCTGCAGCTTCATACCGCAACCCACGCCGCAGTAGGCGCACAAGGAGTCGACGGTTCCAGCGGTCACGCACTCCAGCGTCGGAAATCGATGTTTCTGGACTCAAAGGACCCGGTTACGCAGCAGTCAACTTGCCCTCACAGCGGCCGCGAGCCCCTGTGCGTACCAATTGAGAACCCCAGGTCAGTCGTTTACGGCGTTGCTCAGCGACATCTCAGTCGTTACGGATAAGACTGTAGGTATGCGCATCCTTGTGGTCGACGACGATCGGGCGGTCCGTGAGTCGCTGCGTCGTTCGCTCAGCTTCAACGGGTATGCGGTGGATACCGCGGGCGACGGAATCGAGGCACTGGAGAAGATCGTCTCCGACCGTCCCGATGTCGCGATCATGGACGTGATGATGCCGCGCCTCGACGGTCTCGAGGTGTGTCGTCGTCTGCGTTCGGCCGGTGACGACCTGCCCATCCTGGTCCTGACCGCCCGCGACACCGTCTCCGAGCGGGTCAGCGGCCTCGACGCCGGCGCCGACGACTACCTGCCCAAACCGTTCGCGCTGGAGGAACTGCTCGCTCGGCTGCGCGCGCTGCTGCGTCGGGCCGCCCCCGAGGACGACGCCGATTCGGAGACGCTGCGCTTCGCCGACCTCTCCCTGGATCCGGTGACCCGCGACGTCGTGCGGGGTGAACGCCACATCAGCCTCACGCGCACCGAGTTCGCGCTGCTGGAGATGCTGATAGCCAACCCGCGCCGGGTGCTGTCGCGCAGTCGCATCCTGGAGGAGGTGTGGGGGTACGACTTCCCGACCTCGGGCAATGCGCTCGAGGTGTACGTCGGCTACCTGCGGCGCAAGACCGAGGCCGACGGTGAGGAACGTCTGATCCACACCGTGCGCGGCGTCGGCTATGTCCTTCGGGAGACGCCTCCGTAGTGGCCGGCGGAAATACCCCGTCCGGGCATCTCTCCGATTGGTCGATGCGCCGGGCGATGCGTTCCGGGCGTGACGAGAACCGCGAGATGCGCGCCCCGATACCCCTCACCCGGGCCGTGTCGTTGCGTGTGCGCGTCACGATGCTGTCGGCGACGGTCGTGCTGGTGTCGGTGAGTCTGATGGCCGCCGCCGCTTACTTCGTGGTGTACCGCGCGATGTACAACGAGGTCGACAAGCAACTCGAGAGCCGGGCCGACGGCATGACGGCGCTGGCCAAGACCGGGTTGCTCAACGAGCGTCCCGAGTCGCTGGTCGCCGGCACGGTGTTCTCCACCAATATCTCGGTGGCCCTCGTCCGGCCCACCGGCCAGACCTATCTCATCGGGCAGGTGCCGTTCGAGAAGGTCGAACGGGACGTCGCACGGTCGAAGAACACGCCCGGCAACAACCGGCAGAGCCTGCGGACCGTGGGCAATCAGCGGGTGCTCGCACGCAAACTCGACGACGGGAACACACTGATCCTTGCGCAGAGTCTGTTGCACACCGACCGGGTGCTCAAACGGTTGGCGTGGGTGTTGTTCGTCGTCGGCTGCGGGGGTGTCGCGTTGGCCGCGCTGGCCGGCACGGCGGTGGCGCGGGCGGGTCTGCGTCCGGTCGCGCGGCTCACCAGGGCGGCCGAAAGAGTGTCGCGCACCATGGATCTCACACCGATTCCGGTGTCGGGCAACGACGAGCTGGCGCGGTTGACGGAGAGTTTCAACACGATGCTCGGCGCGTTGGCCACCTCCCGCGACCGGCAGGCCCGGCTGGTCGCCGACGCCGGCCACGAACTGCGCACACCGCTCACGTCGTTGCGTACCAACCTCGAGCTGCTGATGGCCGCGAGCGAGCCGGGCGCACCGGCCATGCCCGTCCAGGACATGGTGGAACTGCGCTCGGACGTGATGGCCCAGATCGAGGAACTGTCCACTCTGGTGGGCGATCTGGTGGACCTGGCCCGCGAGGATGCGCCCGAGGTGGTCTACGAGGAGGTCGATCTCGTCGTCATCATCGAGCATGCGCTCGAACGGGTTCGACGCCGACGCAGCGACGTCGAGTTCCAGACCAACCTCACGCCATGGTTCGTGTTCGGCGAGGAGCACGGTCTGAGCCGCGCGGTGCTCAATGTGCTCGACAACGCCGCCAAATGGAGTCCGCGGGGGCGAGCGGTGATCGTCGAACTCAATCAGGTGGGCATCTCGACCGCCGAACTGACCGTCGCCGACGCGGGGCCGGGCATTCCGGTGGAAGACCGTGAGCTGGTGTTCGAGCGCTTCTATCGGTCGACTCAGTCGCGGTCGATGCCGGGTTCGGGACTCGGACTCGCGATCGTCCGTCAGGTGTTGATGCGTCACGGCGGTTCGGTGAGCGCGGAGCAATCCGATCTCGGCGGTGCACTCATTCGAATGACTTTGCCGGGTCGGGCGACGCCGGCGGAACCATCGCCGCTAGTGGTTCGTCAGTAGAGAAGGACGGCCGCGGTGATCGACGCCTGTGTGATGACTCGCTGTGGCCGGATCGGCATACCACTAGTGTTGTGCGTGTTCACTGACGTGCCGGTGAAGCATCGGTACCGGGGAGAAAGAGACTGCAGATGACGACTGGCGGTTCGCAGGGTAGCGGCCCGTTCGGCGACGACCGGCCGGAGAACGCCCGGGAGGGCGCACGGCCGGACGACGCCGGGCAAGCCCCGGAGACGGTGTCGGCACCCCAGGATGGGCCGTCGGAACCGTCGACGCCTGCCTACGGCCTGGACAAGGTCACCGGGTCGGAATCCCCGACCGCCGCGGTTCCGGGTTCGGAGGCGGCCACTCGTGCCCACGGAACCAACCTCCCGCCGCGTCCGCCGCAGGACTACAGCGCACCGCAGTACGGAACTCCTGGCACACCCGGCAACGAGGCACCTGGCGCCCCCAGCTACGGACACCATTCGCGGCCCGGCGGTTACGGCCAGCCCGATCCGAATCCGTTCGGCCAGTCAGGTCCCGCGCCCGCGTACCGGCCCGGCCCGACGCACGCGTTCGGCCAGCCCGGTCCTACTGCTCAGCCCGGTCCGACGCCCCAGCCCGGTCCTGCCCAGCCAGACCCGACGCACGCGTTCGGCCAGTCGGGTCCCACCCAGGCCTATGGCCAGCCCGGTCCGACGCACGCCTTCGGCCAGCCCGGCTCGACGCCGCCCGGCACCCGGCCGGAAACCGCAGGTCTGGCACCGGTCGGCGATCCGTACGGCGCACCCGAGCCAGCGAAGAAGAAGCGGTCGGGCGTCGGCAAGACCCTGCTGGTGATCGGTGCCGTGCTGCTCGCACTGGTGGCCGGTGGCATCGGCGGTTTCCTCAGCGCCAAGGTCTTCGACTCCGACAGCGACCTCGCGTCCAACAACCGGCCGCTCGGCGGCGACAAGAGCACCGACCAACCGGCCGCGCCCCCAGGGTCGGTGCAGGACGTGGCGGCCCGCGTCCTGCCATCGGTGGTGTCGATCGATGTCACCGAGGGCAGCCAGTCGGGTGAGGGGTCGGGCGTCGTCATCGACTCCAATGGCGTGATCATGACCAACAATCACGTGATCAGTGCTGGTGGCAGCCGTCCCGCGAGCCAGGTGACGGTGGACTTCTCCGACGGCACGCGCGCCCCGGCGCGGGTTCTCGGCGCCGACCCGATCTCCGACATCGCCGTCATCAAGGTCGAGCGCACCGGCCTCAAGCAGATCGACATCGGCACGTCGAGCAACCTCGCCGTCGGGCAGGACGTCATCGCGATCGGGTCGCCGCTGGGCCTGGCCGGCACCGTGACCACCGGCATCATCAGTGCGCTGAACCGTCCGGTGTCGACGTCGCGGGAGGGCGGCACCGCCTCGGTGATCGACGCCATCCAGACCGACGCCGCCATCAACCCGGGCAACTCGGGTGGTGCGCTGGTCAACGCGCGTGGTGCGCTAATCGGTATCAACACCGCCATCGCGACCCTCGGCGGCAGTGAACAGCAGCAGACCGGCAGTATCGGCCTCGGTTTCGCGATCCCGATCGACCAGGCGTACCGCGTTGCGAAGCAGCTGCAGGAGACCGGTAAGGCGACCCACGCAGGCATCGGTGTGACGGTCCGACCCAACACCGACCCGAACAACCCCGGCGCACTGGTCAACGACGTGACCCAGGGTGGCCCGGCCGACGACGCCGGAATTCCGAAGGGCGCGGTGATCACCAAGGTCGACGATCGCGTCATCACGTCCGGTGATGCGCTGGTGGCGGCGATCCGTTCGTACGCGCCGGGCGACCAGGTCACCGTCGAATACACCTACCAGGGGCAGACCAGAACCGCGCGTGTGACGCTCGCCGAACTGCCCACCAGTTGATTCCAGATCCACGTTCGAGCTCTCGAAAGGTGTACAGATGACCGCCGATTCCGCTTCCCGCTTTGTGACCGACACGGCCGACACCGGTGATGTGGATCCGGCCGACGTGGTGGCCGCCGATGCCGCTGCCCGCGAGTTCGTGGCGCGGCACCCCGACGGTTCATCCGAGGTGACCGGCGAGGTCGGTCGGGCGCTCGTCGTGGTGGTCGACGACGAGGCCGCCCACGGGGACGACCATCGCCTGCTCGGCCCGCTGGTGGGAGAGTTGTTGGCGGAGGCCGGTTTTCACGTCGACGCGACCGTGGTGGTGTCATCGGACGAGATCGAGATCCGCAACGCGCTGAACACCGCGGTGATCGGTGGCGTCGACCTCGTCCTGTCGGTCGGCGGCGTCGGCGTTGGGGCCCGCGACGTGACCCCGGAGGCCACCGAACCCCTGCTGGATCGGCGTCTGGAGGGCATCGAAGAGGCCGTCCGGAGTTCCGGGCTCGCCGCGGGCGCCACCGACGGTGGCCTGTCCCGCGGTCTCGCCGGCATCTCGGGTCAGACCCTCGTCGTCAACATCGCGAATTCCCGTGCCGCCGTGCGCGATGGCATGGCGACTGTTGCACCGCTGGCCAAGTTCGTCATCGAGAGCATCAGCGAGTTCTGACTCCTCGCTCCCAAACCCGCCCACCGCTCCCAACTGCTGGTTGAGGAGCCGCAAGCGGGAGCCACCCACCGCTCCCTGAGGTGCGAGGAGCGCTAGCCGCCGGGCTGAGGAGCCCCATGCGAGGTACGAGCACGGAGCGTCTCGAAGTCGACGAGCCTCGAAGGGCTCGCGACCCGACAATGTCAGCAACCACCGCCCCAACCAACGATTTTGTCGATCGATAGATTCTTGACGAAAACGTATGCGTGCGACGACGATCGGGCGTAATGGAGTGAACAGTGGGTGAAGAGTCAATGCCGAGTAGTGCCGATCACACTGAAAAACCGGGCGTGAGCAGTGACGCTAACGATCGTTCGCGCGGTGCACGGCGTCGTCGGATGCGCGACGATGTCTTCGGAATCGACCTTCCCGACACGACTTCGGACGAGCGTGACGAAGATCACAACGGGCACTCGCGAGAATGGTACGAATCACAGCGTCCGCCTCATTACGAGTGACGCATATATGTTCTGACATGCCCGCAGCAGCGTGTTTTCCTTCCGTTAACATTTCCGAATCTATCAATGGTGAATGTCCGATTCGCGATCGCAAGTACGGCGTTACGACACGGCTGATTCCTCCTGTTGCCGGTACAGATATCGACCCGATAACGTTCGCGTCGACAACGCTCGGTGCCCAGTGTCGGGAACCAGGGGGGAGTCCTGCGATCTGTCGCGAGTGACAACGCAGCAGTGACCAGGGTTCACGAAACCTTGCCTTCTTCTAAGCCATGCGTAAGACCCGGCTTAGCGGATACTGTGAGGCTTCGGGGACGACCCAAGGGTCATCAACTTGTGGATGCGCATGCATTCACAGGAGAACAGCCGAATCCTGTGAGAGGGAACGAATGAGCAAGTTCAGCAAGCTTGGGCTGCGCCGCGTCGTCGGCGCGGCCGCCATCGCGTCGGTGGCGGCCCTGGGCCTCGCCGGTATGGGGGCAGGCGACGCAGCTGCCGTTGCGCTGCCGAATGGTTACAAGAAGGCCACCGGTGTCGACGGTGAGGTTGTGCAGACCTGGCGTACCGCCGAAAGTGCCTACGCGATCGGCACAGTCGCCAACAACCCGACCGCCCGCGGATTCGTTCTCTCGGGCAACTACCAGGCCAAGGGTTCGGCCGGTGTCAACGGCAACATCGCCGTCAAGTACATCGTCGGTTGCCAGGTCGATGTCAGTGGCCTCGAGCTCGGTCTTGGCGGCGCGCTTACCTTTGGTTTGGAGAACGTAGTGTCCGGCTCGCTGACGTTGCCGCTCTCGCCGGGCCAAGTGGCAGTAGTGGACGTCACTGACAAGGACTTCAAAGCCGGCAAGGCGATGAGCATTCAGCTGACGCAGCTTTCCTTCAAGCTCAACGGTTGCGCGGGCTACGCCTCGGCGCGTTCCGCGGTCAAGGTGATCGCTGCCAAGGGATACAACACCGACGATGGCACCGTGAATGGCGAGGGTACCCTCATCCAGTCCACCCTGTACGGCAAGCCCTTCAGCATCAACTGACCGGGCGCAGATAACACTCACTCTCTGATTTATCTGCCCTGAGCAGATCGATATTCCACGAAGGGGAATCATGAAGAAGAACATCACCCGCCGTGTGGTCGCAGGCGCGGCCATCACCGGCGCTGCCGTGATGGGTATCGCGGGCCTGGGCGACGCTCCGGCCCACGCGGGCAAGCTGCCCGGCGGCACGATCACCAAGACGCTGGCCGATGGCACCAAGGTCACCGTCACCCTGTTCGACCAGTACGCCAACTACCAGCGCGCGGTCACCAATGTCCAGACCTCGCGTGAGGTGTGGGTGACCGGCAAGGTGCGCGTCACCATCAACGGCAAGCAAGCAGACGGCGGTTCGATCAAGGTCGGCTACGACGTGGGTTGCCAAGTCAGCTTCACCGCAGAAGGTGGCGGGTTCGGTGGCGCCGACGTTGACCCGGCGAATGGCAATGTTGCGCCCAACGGTGACACCGGTGTGAACGGAACTGTCAAGCTGGGTCCGGGGCAGGTCGGCACCGTCTGGGTCATCAACACCACGTCGGGCGACAGCACTGCCTACAAGGACTACGAGGTCAACGACTACACCTTCAAGGGCAACAAGGGTGGCGTCGTCTACAGCCAGGAGAAGTTCGGCGTCGATGGTTGCGCCGGCTACGCCGCGGCCCGTCCGCGCATCCAGGTGACCGTCTCCACCGATTCGGTGAAGAGCATCACCGTGCTCAACGGCAAGCCGTTCAGCCTCGGCTGATCTACACCAGCTCTGACCGAAGGGCGGGAATCCGAAAGGGTTCCCGCCCTTCGGCGTATCTGCACCCCGATGATCGAGCCGCTACACGCTGATCGAGCCGGCCCTCTCGCGCTGATCGAGCCGACTCCGAACCGCTAGGCGAGGCGTCGTGTCGAGATCACTGCAGTTGAGCTCGGCAAAGTGGTCTCGACACGCTTCCTCGCCCCAGGGGGCTCGGTAGCGGCTCGACCAGCGTGGAGCGCCTGGGCTCGGTAGCGGCTCGACCAGCGTGGAGCGCCTGGGCTCGCTAGCGGCTCGACCAGCGGTGGGGGCTTCGACCCGATCTGTGAGGGCTTTGGCTCGGCCCGCGGAACACAAACGGCTCGGCCGGCGATAGGAGAGTGGAGGCTCGACCACCATCGAGCCTGGGCGCCTCGTGCGCAGTTGCTGTGCCTTCGCTGGATAGGGCCTGCTGGCTTGGTGTTCAGGATCGACCGGCGGATAGGCTGCGAAGGTTGGGCGCACACGAACAGCGAAGGTGAGGGAATGGCCGGCTTGCGGAAGTCTCGATGGAGCGTGACTCCCGAACCGGACGAACTCTACGAAACCGAGGCTGAGTTCGACGGCGCGGGTGAAGTGGTCTCGACACGCCGCCTCGCCCAGGGGCTCGGAGGCGGCTCGACCAGCGGTGGGGACGAGGGGTCGGGTGAAGTGGTCTCGACACGCTTCCTCGCCCAGGGGCTCGGTAGCGGCTCGACCAGCGAGGTTCGCGACGGGCTCGACGACTACGACGACCGCCCCACCCCGCTCAACGTCATCACCACGATCCGCCGCTTCACGCCGCTGCTGAAGGGGGAGCGGTGGAAGCTGGCCGTCGCGATCCTGCTGTACCTGATCGAGGTCGGGACCACGGTGGTCACGGTCGCGGTGTTCGCCTACATCGTCGAAAACGTGTTGATCACAGGTGATCTCCAGGCACTCGTGGCGCCGATGATCATCTGGGTGAGCGTCACGCTCCTCGGTTCGGCATTGTCGTACGCGGGCAACGTGATCGGTGGCGGCGTCACCGAGAAGGTGCTGCTGCGACTGCGCGACCAAATGTATGCGCACACACAACGATTGGCGCCGCACACCCGATCCCGCTTCGACACCGGCGACCTCATCGCCCGACACAGCTCCGACGTCGAGGCCATCGACAGCTTGCTCTCGTCGGGGATGATCTCGGCGGTGGTGGCCATCGTCAGCCTCGTCATCTACGCGGTCGCCGCGTTTGTGACCGCATGGGATCTCGCCCTGCTGGCCGTGATCCTCGCGCCGCTGCTGTGGGTGATGGCGCGCTGGTTCGGCGTCGTGGTGAAGAAGGCGTCGCGGCGTGAGCGGCATGCCAACGGCCGGATCAGCACCCTGGTCAACGAGGGTCTCACCAATTCGCTGGCGATCCAGTCCGACAATCAGGTCGGCCGCGACCGCCTGCGCGTTCTGCGACAGTCACGCATCTGGCGCAACGCTCGGATGTCGGAGATCAAGGCCAACGCCGCCTTCTCCGAGGCCGTCGGCATCGTCGAGGTGCTGTGCATGATCGCCGTCCTGATCTTCGGCGCGTGGCAGATCTCGGTCGGCGACGCGACGCTCGGCACACTCATCGCGCTGACCGGCTACCTCGGCTACCTGTACCCGCAGATCCAAACTCTCGGCGGGCTCGTCGTCGACGTCACCGCCGCTACCGCCAGCGCCGAACGCGTCGCCCAGGTCCTCGACGCACCGATCGGCATCACCGACGCCGACGACCCGGCACTCGACGATCCGACCGTCGTCGCCGACGCCACCGATGCCGACGCAGAGGCGATGCTCACCGCGCCGATCGCCGGCCCCGTCTCCGACCAAGCAGCCGTCACGTTCCGCGACGTCGGCTTCAGCTATCCGGGATCGGGGCATCGGGTGCTCGACCACGCCGACCTCACCATCGACGACGGCGACTTCGTCTCGATCCTGGGCGCCAGCGGCGCGGGCAAGAGCACACTGACCTATCTGCTGCTGCGGTTCTACGACCCCGACACCGGCTCGATCACCCTCAACGGCAACGACATTCGATCCCTCGGGCTACCGACCCTGCGCGCGCACATGGCCGTGCTGCCGCAGCAGGTGGCGCTGTTCAGCGGGACGGTCGCCGACAACATCGCCTACGGCCGTCCCGAGGCCACCCCCGAGCAGATCCGCAAGGCCGCCGCGTCTGCGGACGCCACCGAGTTCATCGAACGAATCCCCGGTGGCTTCGACGCGAAGCTGGCCGAGCGTGGCGTCAACCTGTCGGGCGGCCAGCGGCAGCGGATCGCGCTGGCGCGTGCCTTCCTGCGCGACACCCCACTGCTCATCCTCGACGAGCCGACCACCGGCCTCGACGGTGCGACCACCACGCGCATCCTCGAACCGATGGTCCGCCTGGCGAAGTCGCGCACGACGCTGCTGATCACCCACGACCCCCAGGTCGCGGCACTGGCCGACTACACCGTCGAGGTCGACGGCGGCAGGCTCCTGCGTCGCTGACCTGCCCTGAAACGACGAATCCCCGTCGCCGAAGCGACGGGGATTCGAAATCACACGACCGGCGGGTCAGCTGCCCCACCAGAACGGCCACGGACGCGGTCCGCGACGACGCGGCGGGGGGCCGGGACGGCGACGGCCATGCGGGGGGCCACCGCGGCCGGGTCCGCCGGGTCCGCCGGGACCACCGGGACCGCCAGGTCCGCCGGGGCCACCAGGTCCGCCGGGGCCACCAGGTCCGCCAGGTCCGCCGGGGCCACCAGGTCCCCTACGTGGGGGCATAGCTCTCTCCTTTTTCCGGACGTCGTCGGAAGTGACAGGCGTCACGATAGGTTGATCGCCGATTCATCATCGGACGTTACGAACGCTAACTGCGGAGAGGGTGCGCCTCAAGGACATCTGGACATGTCGGGCCACTTTCGTCCGATCGGACGGCACCGTGTGGAACCTACTGCGGCGCACGGAATGTCGCCCGTCCGATCAGTGACCTGGCTTTCTGCCAGTTTCCTGTGAGTTTGCTGCCGAAACCTGCGCGCTCGCTGTGAGTTTCGATCAGGTTCGGTCGTACCACCCAGATTGGAGAGAGAAAGGCCGAACGCGACCCTGCGGAGTCGGGGGTACCGCAGGGCCGCGCTCTCGAAAATTGGTGACGCGAAGTCAGCTTCCGAAGAAGCCGAACGGCCACCGACGCGGACGGGGCTCCGGGCGCCGACGAGGCTGCGGGCGTCCTCCGGGACGACCCTGCGGCTGGCCACCACGGTTATCGGGACGCTGCGGCTGCTGTGGCATGTGTTGTACCTCCGGTTGTGTCTGTACTTCGTCGGACTCAACTGAAGGTAGGAACCGAACCTGGACGGTGGCTGCCGGTGTCGCTGTCAGTCGGCTGTGGGTCCGGGTCTGCACGCTCCCACCGCTCCCTGAGCGAGCAAGCGCAAGCGACGCCGTTTACCGCTCCCTGAGGTGCGAGGAGCGCAAGCGACGAGCCTCGAAGGGCCTGGTGAGAGAGCGTTTCCGAGCCCTTCGAAGCTCGCTCCGCGGGTCCTGAGCAGCGAGCCGGCGAGTGTGCCGAAGGGCGCACCTCAGGGAGCGGTGGTGGCGAGCGGTGGCCCAGCTTGGTGGTGGACAGACACAAATCGGCCCCCGCGGTGTGCGGGGGCCGATCTGTTGTCAGCGTGAGTGACGTCCGGGCGCGTCCGGTGGGAAGTCACCGGGGTACTGCGTGCCGGGACCCGATCCGGGCGGCGGTCCTTGAGGCCCGGGCGGCGGGTAGTTGCCGGGCGGCGGGTAGTTACCCGGAGGTGGGTAATTGCCGGGAGCCGGCTGCGGCGTCGGATACGGCGGTCCGCCGGGTCCGCCCGGCCCACCGAGCGGTCCGGGCGGGGGTCCCGCCGGAGGTCCGGTGAGCGGTGCCTGCGGGCCCGAGGGTGGGCCTGACGGCGGCTCGTACGGTGCGGTCGACGGCGCCGGAGGCGGTTGCGGGGCGTCGGGCTTCGACGTCGAGATGCGCTGTGTGGCTCCTGCGGCCGCGCCGGCCGGTGCTCCATACAGTGGCCCAGACGGTGGTCCGGATGGGTCGGACAGGTGGTCGGGCAGGTCGGCCTCGGCTTCTGCCTTCGCCGGGGACGCACCCTCCGGATCGAGCAGATCGCGGATCTCGGTGAGCAGCGCGACCTCGGTGACCTCGGACTTCTTGCCGAAGCCGCCCAGTTCGGCGAGCTTGTTGTACGGCATGATGATGATGAAGTACACGACGGCCGCGATGATGAGGAAGTTGATGATCGCGGTGATCACAGCGCCGATGTTGACGAACGTCGACGGATTGTCGGTGATCTGGAAGCCGAGCCCCTGAGCGGCGTCGCTGCCGATCGGGATCGAGTTGATGATCGGCTGGACGATGCCGTCGGTGAACGCGGTGACAATCGCGGTGAACGCTGCACCGATGATGACCGCGGTCGCCAATTCGACGACATTGCCCTTGAGTATGAAGTCCCTGAATCCCTTGAGCACGGTGTGCGGCCTCTCCTTGGTGATTTCCCGCTCTTGTTCTCGGTAATTCGAATCTCTAACGAGTTCCTGAATTCGATGTGTGACACCGAACTTCCAAACCCTATCCAGGATCGTAAACGAATCGCGCTTCTTTGCAGCGAATGCGCGATATGTGTCGGGTACCTCGCCGGGTTGAACGCGCCCGACCGGTGGCTCGGCGCGAGCGCTCCCTGGTGAGATGACAATGTCGTGTCGCCAGGCCTTCGAGGCTCCTCGCTGCGCTCGTCGCACCTCAGGCAGCGGTGGGGGAGTCTGCGCTCGTCGCACCTCAGGCAGCGGTGGGGGAGTCTGCGCTCGTCGCACCTCAGGCAGCGGTGGGGGAGTCTGCGCTCGTCGCACCTCAGGCAGCGGTGGGGGAGTCTCCGCTCGTCGCACCTCAGGCAGTGGTGGGGGACTCTGTGCTCGCGTCAATGCAGCACCACGGCAAGCGGTGCGTCGAGTCCGACGGCGGCGACGCGGTGCGCCGACGATTCGTTCATCGCGAGCAGTACGGGACGGGTCGCAGTTCGGGCGGCCAACCCACCTCCGGCACTCTGCGTCGCGGGGAGCGCGACCACCGCGCCGCGCGCCAAGACTTCCGCGTCGGGCGACAGCACGTCGACCACGTCGCCCGAACGCAGCAACGCGGTCAGGGCGTCGTCGGCGAGGTGCACCGGGACGAGCCGGGCGTCGTCGGAACCGGTGAGCGCAGAGGGCAGGCGTGGCGTGAGGAGTCGGGCGTCGGTGACGATCTCACCGATGCGGACCGGCCCGGCGATCATGCGTCCGATCCCGGCGTCGGCGCTGGTGAGCGCACCGTCGGGGACCAGCGCCGCAGGAACGCGCACCACCAGCACATCGTCGGCGGTCAGCGGCTGGCCAGGCCGCAGTTCATGGGCCGCTGCCAGCACCGGACGTTCGCCGCTCGTCCGGTGTCCGGCGAAACCGACGCCCACGGCGACCGCGAGCAGCGCTATGGCTGCGGCGCGCCGGATGAGCACGCTGCGCGTCCAGCCTGGCCGCAAGGCGTGCCGGAGCCGGTCGCGCCATCGGGGAGCGAGTCCGGTCCGAGTGGGACGACGCAGAGAAGGCATGCGACGACACTAGGTTCGCGCCGACGCACCGAGGGCCAACCATCCACAGGTGCTGCGAAACCCCCGCTGACCTGTGGATGACCTGCCCGGTTCGAGAATGTCGCCGGCGTCGGGGAGAATGGTCCGCGGTGTGCCGGGAAGTCTGGTCGGCCTCCGGCAGCAGAAAGTGCCGGAGAATGCCACCGACGACCCCAATGGAGGATTCATGTCCGACCAGCAACCCACCGGTTCCGACCTCTCGCCACCAGGCGAGTCGACGTCGGACACCTCGCCGTCGCGCACCGCTCAGCTCAAGCGCTGGGCAGCCCTCGACACCACCAGCGGCGCCTTGCTGCTCACCGCCGCCACGATCGCCGTCGTCTGGGCCAACTCACCCTGGCGGGACAGCTACCAGGATCTCCTCGAGATCGAGTTCGGCCCGGCGGCCCTTCATCTGCACCTGTCGCTGGCCGACTGGATCGCCGACGGCATGCTCGCCATCTTCTTCTTCGTCGTCGGGGTGGAACTCAAACATGAGTTCGTCGCCGGCACCCTGCGCGACTTCAAGCTCGCCGGGGTGCCCATCGTCGCGGCCCTCGGCGGCATGATCGTCCCGGCGGCCTGCTACGTCGCCGTCGTCGGCATCGGCGACCCCGAAGCGCTCGGCGGCTGGGCGATCCCCACAGCCACCGACATCGCGTTCGCGCTCGCCGTCCTCGCCATCTTCGGCCGCGGACTGCCGGTGGCGCTGCGAACGTTCCTGCTCACCCTCGCCGTCGTCGACGACCTGCTCGGCATCACGGTGATCGCCACCTTCTACACCGACACGATCAACCTGCCCGCCCTGCTCGGCGCACTGGTGGCGGTCGCGGTGTTCGCGGTGCTCGTCCGGATGGCCCGACGCTGGTGGCTGCTGCTGTTGCCGGTCGCGCTGACGGCGTGGACGCTGATGCACGCTTCCGGCGTCCACGCGACCATCGCCGGTGTGCTGCTCGGCTTCTCGGTGCCGGCCGTCGCGATCCGCGGCGAACGGATGCCGCGCACGGAACTGTTCGACGAAACCGTCCGGCCCTACTCCGCTGCGCTCGCCCTGCCCGTGTTCGCCTTCGCCGCAGCCGGGGTGACCGTGGTCGGCACGTCGGGCATCATCCAGCCGGTGTCGATCGGCATCATGCTCGGACTCGTCGTCGGCAAGGTGGTCGGCGTCCTGGCATTCACGGCATTGATGGTGCGCTTCACCCCATTACGACTGCCCGACTCCATCGGCCTCCGAGACCTTCTGCCCGTCGGCATGCTGACCGGCGTCGGATTCACCGTCGCCCTGCTGATCGCGGAACTGTCGTTCGAAGT
This sequence comes from Gordonia sp. NPDC003585, assembly GCF_040610755.1. Classification (NCBI taxonomy): domain Bacteria; kingdom Bacillati; phylum Actinomycetota; class Actinomycetes; order Mycobacteriales; family Gordoniaceae; genus Gordonia; species Gordonia sp. NPDC003585. The sequence goes on from NZ_JBEXMX010000017.1 coordinate 41,595, forward strand.
GGGCAGCGACTCGCACGCCGCCGCCGCGAAGGCCGCGATCCTCGCCGGGTCGGTGGTGTCGGCGGCAATCGCCGCCGTCCTGCTGAGGTGGGACGCACGTCAGTTGCGTGATCCCGACATGAACCGTGACGGCATTCCCGACGTCGATCGCGACGTCATCGGCGGCTGATCTAGGCGGCCTCGGGGCCCTGCGCTCCACCGGCTCCCGCTCACCCTTTTCGCTCCCGCTTATTAGATCCAATAAGCGGGAGCGAAAAGGGTGAGCGGGAGTTCTTTCCCAACTTTCAGTGCCACCCGGGTGGCGTTGGGGTCAGGCCGTCAGGCCGAAACCGATTCCTTGCGTTCGTCTTTGGGTTGGTAGCTCTCCCAGAACGACGCGCCGACGATGCCGAGCGCGATCGGATCGAACACGGGATCCTTGCCCTGCTTCTTCTGGCGTTCGTAGTCGCGTAGCGCCTTGAACGCGGGTTGCTGGAGGATCAGGATGCCGACGATGTTGAGCCAGGCCATCAGGCCGACGCCGATGTCGCCGAGCGTCCAGGCTTCGGTAGCCGTCGACACCGCACCGATCGCCACCGACACCAGGATCAGGCCCTGCAGCAGCATGGTGACGTTGGTTCCCACCGTGCTGCGCAGGGGCTGGATGTATACGGTCGACGCCTTGCCGAGCAAGAACCGCAGATTGGTTTCGGCCATGTAGTAGTAGGCGATGATCGTCGTCAAACAGAAGAAGGCCAGTGAAATGGCGACGAACGACGAACCCGCGCCGCTCCAAAGGGTGTCGAAGCCGGCCTGGACGAACGTGGGACCCACCTCGACGCCGTCGTCAAGCAGCCCGCCGTCGGCGATGACGGCGCCGGAATCGGACTCGCCCTCGAACACGCGGTAGGCCCCGGTCGACAGGATGAGGAATCCGGTCGCCGAACAGATGAACAGGGTGTCGACGTACACCGCGAACGCCTGCACGAGTCCCTGCTTGGCGGGGTGCGACACCTCGGCTGCGGCCGCCGCGTGCGGGCCGGTGCCCTGGCCGGCCTCGTTGGAGTAGATGCCGCGCTTGACGCCCCACATGATGGCCGCGCCGATGATCGCACCGAATGCCGAGTCCAACCCGAAGGCGCTGCTGAACACCATGCGCACGACGCCGGGAACCTCCGAGGCGTTCATCGCGACGATGACGATGGCCAGGACGATGTAGACGATCGCCATGAAGGGGACCACGATCGACGCGAACGCCGCGATCCGCTTGACGCCACCGATGATGATGAACGCCAGGACGATCACCATGCCGATCGCAGCCCAGTAGGTCGAGATGCCCCACGCGTCGTTCATCGCCACTGCCATCGAGTTCGACTGCACGCTCGGGAGCAGCAGCCCGCAGGCGAGCACGGTGACCGCGGCGAAGACGAGGCCGTAGACCTTGAAGTACGGCGCCGCCTTGGTGTGCGCCAGTGCGCGGCTGAGGTAGTACGCGGGACCGCCGCGGTATTCGTTGGTCAGGCGGTCGCGGGTCTTGTAGATCTGGCCGAGGGTGCACTCCACGAACGACGTCGACGCCCCGAGGAACGCGACCATCCACATCCAGAACAGCGCACCCGGTCCGCCGAAGGCGATGGCTGTGGCGACGCCCGCGATGTTGCCGGTGCCGACGCGGCCGGCCAGCGACATCGTCAGCGCCTGAAACGACGAGACGCCGTCGGGGGAGCGTTCACCGTGCAGCATCACCCGGATCATCTCCGGGATCTGGCGTACCTGCACAAACCTGGTGCGCAGCGAGAAGAACACCCCCGCTGCCAGGCAGAGGTACACGAGCGGATTGCTCCAGATGTAGCCGTTGACGGTGTCGAGAAAATCGGTCATGGGAACGTGCTCCGGGATCGGGTGCTGGGTCTCATGGCACGGGGCTCCGTTGTCCGCCGCCGACCTTTACCATTCCATGACCAAAGGATGTTCGCGACGCGAACGGGTGGAGAACCGAACAGGTTGCAACGACACTCGGAAAACGAGCGTCATGGCAACCGGAGTTCACTCGCACGGCGCACCGTCGGACCAGCGGCTTAGCACTCGGAATGTTGGAGTGCCAAAATCGGTTACACTTGTCAGCGATTCACTGACTTCCGGAGGTTTCGGTGCCCACTTATTCGTATGCGTGCACGGAGTGCGACAACAAGTTCGACATCGTCCAGTCGTTCTCGGACGACTCGCTGACCGAATGCCCGCAGTGCACCGGACGCCTCCGCAAGCTGTTCAACAGTGTCGGCATCGTCTTCAAGGGCAGCGGCTTCTACCGCACCGACTCCCGTCCCGGCTCGTCCTCCTCGGACAGCTCCTCGAGCGACAGCTCGTCGTCGAGTTCGGAGTCGAGCTCGACGAAGTCCGATTCGAGTTCGAGTAAGTCAGAGAGCAGCAGCTCGTCGAAGTCCGACAGCAGCTCGTCGAGCTCGAGTTCGACCACCAAGGCTGCTGCGCCGGCCTGATCAACCAGGTCTGAAACCCAGCTAGCCCAATGCCCCGAACCCGCCCTCTGGGGTGAGTACCCAGCCGACCGGTACGTCGTACGGTCCGGCGGGTAGGGAGTCGACGAGCTCGTCGTCGTAGATCACCGCGACCACGTCGGCGGTCAGTCCGGTGAGCGTGCGGTCGTAGTAGCCGCCACCACGGCCCAGTCGGACGCCGGACTTGTCGACCGCGAGCGCGGGGACCAGGATCACCGACGCCGCACGGATGGCCTCGGCGCCCAGGCGCGAACCGGTCGGCTCCCACAGCCCCCATCGCCCGCGGGCCAGCGACTGCTGGCCGGTGTAGCGGGCCCAGTCGAGGCGGTCGGGTTCTCCGGGTGGGACCACCGGGATGAGGACTGTGACGCCGCGGTCCAGCAGGGCGTCGAGCATCGCCAACGAGCCGGGCTCCGACCCCACCGGCACGTACGCGGCAACCGTCACGTCGTATTCCAGGCGGAACGGCGCCGCGTAAATCCATTCGGCGAGGTTGGCCGCAGCCTGCTCGCGCGCAAACGGGGACATGCGGGCCCGATGCTCGGTGCCCTCATCCCGTAGTCGTCTCTTCAGAGTCCGCAACCCCGACCATCCCTCGCGCAGATCCCGATGCTTCTCGAACCGGACTGTAGCCGATCGCACACCGCGTCGGACCCGCTACCGCCGGGAATTCACCTGTTCGACGGAGGTGACTTGCATCGTGACGACAGGCTTCTGACAGCGAGCTGTCCTAGGGTGGTGACCATGACGTCCAGCACGCAAACCGACGAGTTCACCGAGTACGAAGCCGTACCGAACACTCCGCCGATCCCACGCACCGCCGTCGTCCCCGCGGCCGGTCTGGGTACCCGATTCCTGCCCGCCACCAAGACGGTGCCCAAGGAATTGCTGCCGGTCGTCGACACCCCCGGCATCGAGCTGGTCGCCGAGGAGGCCAAGGCCGCCGGCGCCGAACGTCTGCTCATCGTCACCTCGCCCGGCAAGGACGGCGTCGTCGCGCACTTTGTCGAAGACCTGGTGCTGGAGAACACGCTGGCCAAGCGGGGCAAGGCCGCGATGCTGGCCAAGGTGCGCAAGGCGCCGTCGCTGCTCGAGGTGGCGTCGGTGGTCCAGGAGAAGCCGCTCGGCCTCGGACACGCCGTCGGATGTGTGGAGAAGTACCTCGACGACGACGAAGACGCCATCGCGGTCCTCCTACCCGACGACCTTGTCCTTCCGGGCGGCGTGCTCGAGGTCATGGCCCGTACACGTCAGCGACGCGGCGGGTCGGTGCTGTGCGCGATCGAGGTACCCGGAGACCGGATCTCCGCGTATGGCGTGTTCGACGTCGAGGAGTTGCCCGACGCGCACAATCCGAATGTCAAACGTCTCAAGGGAATGGTGGAGAAACCGGACCCCAAGGACGCTCCCTCGAACCTCGCGGCCGCCGGACGCTACATCCTCGACCGCAAGATCTTCGACGCCCTGCGCCGCATCGAACCCGGCGCCGGCGGCGAGCTGCAACTCACCGACGCCATCGCACTGCTCATCGCAGAAGGCGAGCCGGTGCACGTCGTCGTGCATCGCGGCACGCGTCACGACCTCGGCAACCCAGGCGGCTACCTCAAGGCGGCCGTCGACTTCGCCCTCGACCGCGAGGATTACGGACCCGACCTGCGGGAGTGGCTGCAGAAGCGGCTCGCAGAGGGCTGAGGACATACCACGACTGGTATAAACTCTGGCTGTGGATCGCGCGGAATTGAGCAGACGAACACGGCAGCGTCCATCGGTTCTGCTCAAGAAGCATCGCGACGAGATCATCGAGCTGGTCGCCGCTCATCGGGGCTCGAACGTCCGGGTATTCGGTAGCGCCGCAAGCGGTATCGACACCATCGACAGCGACCTCGACCTCCTCGTCACCTTTCTTCCGGACACGCACCTGGGTGAGGTGGGCATCTTGATGTCGGAGCTCAGCGACTTGCTCGGTATCAAAGTCGACGTGATCAGCGAAGGTGCACTCACTGATGATCGGTTCTCTCGGCGCGTACTCGCCGACGCTGTGTCGTTGTGAGGCGGTGTCCGCCGGCCACCTCCCGGTGGAATTCCGGAACGCCTATTCCGGCCAGCCGTGGGATCTGGTCATCGGCATAGGCAGCACCAATCAGCTCTACGAAACGTCGTGCGCTCAACAGGATTTGCAGTGCTCGTCCAGAAGTACTGCAGTCGATTGCGAATTGATGCCCTTGAGCGTGTCTAGGATTCAGGGCGACATCGGAACGCTATTTCCCGGAGGACCGAGCGCTGCGACCCGCACCACGTAACAACCCGCTGGGCGGACCGACGGCCGCTGATGCCCGCGACTTGATCGCTTATCTCGACGCCACGATGCCGGGCGACGATCTTTCTGGTGAGGAGCGTGCTGCCGTTGTGCGTTGGCAGGGATTGGATCGCTTCTACGAAAGGGTCCAAGCGATTGAACGCGAAATCGACCCTCCCGCCGACTACGAGGCCGAAGAGGTGCGCGACTTTCTTGAGGTTGTGATTCGGCGCCATCCGATCGGTCGCCGTGCGATGGCGTGGCGCGGTATCCGCGACGCGGGGTCGGCTTTGGGCGTCGCGGGCCATGAAGTCGAACAATTGGTCGACCGAGTAGTGCGTGTAGGCGGTTTCTTGGCCACGTCGCCGTTGCGCTCGATTGCTTCTTCATTCACGGTTCCTCCGCGTGATCCCCTCGTTCTCCGTCTGATCGTGCCGGCCGGCACTGGGGTGTTGTGGGTGCCGCCCGCTGGAGTGCCTGCACTCGCTGAGCAGTATGAGCTGTTGATGAGGTCATCGGCCCTGTATATCCTCGGGGTGAGCAGCGGAGAAGATGGGACTCCCGAGCTGACGGCAGAGTTGCGGAGGTGGGACGATGGCGATCATGAATGAACGAGTGCAGGACGACAGCGTCTTTCTGCACTCTGGGGAGCCGCGCCCAGCGCCTCAGTCATTGGGCGCACTGCTGGCCTGCCTTCGTCTCGACTACGCCGACATTGCCGCCCAGCGGGCTGGGCTGCGGCGTTGGCTCGACGACAACGAGCCGTCGAAACGCTTGATGAGCAGCATCGAGCGGCAGGGATTTGGCGACCTGCTGACCTGACAGTCGGTAGCGGTCCGCGCGCCTGCGTCGTACCCTCCGCTCGAACCGCTACAGTTTTCGCTGTGCTGTATCCGGTGAGAGTGCGGTGAAATGCGTTCGGTCGAGGATCATCTGACCCTGGTGACCGCTGCTGCCGTGGCGCCACGGCCGGTGCGGGTGGCGATCTCGGAGTCGCAGGGTTTGATGTGCGCCGAGGAAGTGGTCACCGAGCTGCCCATGCCCGGGTTCGATCAGGCCGCCATCGACGGCTACGCCGTGCGGGCCGTCGACGTCGGGCTCGCGGGCACCATCGCACCCGAGGACATCGAGGACTTCGACACCGCCGGAGCCGAATTGGTGGACCTCGAGCCGAATGAGCCGATGATCGTGTCGTTGCCGGTGGTCGGGGAGATGGAGCCGGGCACCCGCACGCCGACGAGACTGCAACCGCATCAGGCGGTGCGCGTCGAAACCGGTGCGCCCATGCCCACTCTCGCCGACGCGGTGGTCCCGCTGCGCTGGACCGACGGCGGCGAGCAGAAGGTCAAGATCGGTCACGCCGTCGAGAGCGGCGACTACGTCCGACGCGTCGGCGACGACGTGCAACCCGGTGACGTCGCCGTGCGGTCCGGGTCCATCATCGGTCCCGCCCAGGTGGGACTGCTTGCGGCGGTAGGACAGTCGCGGGTGATGGTGCATCCCCGGCCGCGCCTGTCGGTGATCTCGGTGGGCAGCGAACTAGTCGACATCGACCGCACCCCCGGGCCCGGCCAGATCTACGACGTCAACAGCTACGCGCTCGCCGCCGCCGCGCGCGACGCCGGTGCCGACGTGAATCGCGTCGGCATCGCCGAGCGCGAGGCGTCGCGGATGCGGGAAGTGGTTGAGGCGCAACTCATCCGGTCGGAGATCGTGGTGATCTGCGGCGCGGTGGGCGGCAGCGCGTCGCGCGCCATCGCCGACGCCCTGGCCGACCTCGGTGATCTCGAGATCGTGCGCGTCGCCATGCATCCGGGTTCCGTGCAGGGCTTCGGCCGGCTGGGGCGAGACGAGGTCCCAACGTTCCTGCTGCCCGCCAACCCGGTGAGCGCGCTCGTCACGTTCGAGGTGATGGTTCGACCCCTCATCCGCATCGCCCTCGGCAAACGGCAACCCATGCGCCGCGTCATCAAGGCACGCACCATCGGACCGATCGCGTCGGTCCAGGGTCGTAAGGGCTATCTACGGGGACAGCTTATGCGGGACGAACGGTCGGGGGACTACTTGGTGCAGGTGCTCGGCGCGTCGCCGACCGGGTCGTCGCACCTGCTCGCCGAACTCGCCGAGGCAAACTGCCTGATCATGGTCGATCCCGAGGTCGACGAACTCGGCACCGGCGACGAAGTCGACGTCGCGTTCCTCGCGCAACGCGGCTGAGGTTTGCCTTTCACCGCATAAACTCAACTCTTGTGTTCAGGTGGTTGAGCGGTGAGCAGGCCAGTCCGGGGTGGCCGGCGACCCTCGGTCCGTTGCGTTTGCCCGCGGGAGCGGTGAATTTGCGGCCGGTGAAGCTTCGCGACGGCAAGACGTGGAGCGAACTGCGCATCCGCAACCAGAATTCGTTGCTGCCGTGGGAGCCGACCGGCGTCGGAAGCTGGGCCGACCGTCACCAACCGAGTTCGTGGCCGCCGCTCTTCGCGATCCTGAAATCCGAGGCCAAACGCGGCACCATCCTGCCATTCGTGATCGAACTCGACGGTGTGTACGTGGGGCAGCTGACCGTCGGCAACATTCAGCGGGGCGCGGTACGGACCGCGTGGATCGGCTACTGGATCGACGAGGTGCACGCGGGCAAGGGCATTGCGACCGCGGCTGTCGCCCTCGGCGTCGACCATTGTTTCGGCGTGGTCGGGCTGCACCGGCTCGACGCAACGGTTCAGCCGTCGAACGTTGCGTCGCAAAAAGTCTTGAGCAAGGTCGGTTTCCGTCAGGAAGGGCTGCTCGAGCGGTACATGGACGTCAACAAACGCTGGCGCGACCACCTGCTGTTCGCGTTGACCGTCGAAGAGGTGGCCGGCAGCGCCGCCGAGACGCTGGTGCGGGCGGGTCGGGCGAGCTTCCGCTGATGAGCCCACTGGAGATCGTGGTCCGCGGCAACGCGAGCGGCAGGTATGCGCCGGAGTTGGCGGTCGTGGGTCTTGCGGTGCGCGCCGAGGACAACGACAAGGCGACGGTCCGTTCCGCCGCAGCCGCCGCGCACGCCTCACTCACCGAGGCGCTCGCGTCGTTGGAGGCCGACGGTGCGGTGACGACGTGGTCGAGCGATGCCGTGCGCGTCTACTCCCACCGCCCCTACGATCCGAGCGGTAAACGCCGAGAACTCTTGTACACCACAAGGATCGGGGTCGAGGCGACGTTCGTCGACTTCGAGAAGCTCTCCGAGTTCGTCGATCGATGGATCGGCGCCGACGACGTCGAGGTGAGTCGGGTGTCGTGGGCCGTCACCGAGGAGAACCGGCGAGCGTTCGAGCGAGATCTGCGTCGGCTGGCCGTCGACGACGCCGTCGACAAGGCGCAGGCGTACGCCGACGCGGTGGGACGCGGACCGGTCGTGGCGACGCAACTCGCCGATCCCAACATGCTCGCCGAACCGCGACCGATGCCGATGATGCGCGCGGCCGCACCGATGGGCGACACCGGCCCGAGCATCGAACTGCGACCCGAGGACATCGAGATCGTCGTCGCTGTCGACGCACGGTTCGCTGCGGACTGAGTTGCGCTGGCGGCTTGCCCACCCCGCTGCCTGAGGTGCGAGGAGCGCTAGCCGCCGGGCTGAGGAGCCCCATGCGAGGTACGAGCATGGAGCGTCTCGAAGTCGACGAGCCTCGAAGGCCTGGCGAGCCGACAATGTCCTCTCACCCGGGCTTCGAGGCTCTCGGCTGGCGCCTCGAGCACCTCAGCCAGCGGGGTGGCGCCCTCCGGCAAGGGGGCGGACCATCGAGCGGGGTGGTGACTCAAGGTAAGTTCGACATCACAAATTCGCGATGCGACAGAGACGGGGGACAGATGATGAAGTTGCGTGTGCTTGCGGGGGTCATGGCCATCGGTGCGGGGGTGACGAGTGTCGTGGTGGCGACACCGACAGCCGACGCCGCGCCTGCGCCGTCGGTTCGGGTCTGCGCGTCGTGGTTCGACGGTCGGCCCTACCACGGCGGCGTGACGCTGGTGAATCGCAACTGGTGGGAGATCGGCCGTACCCAGGGGACAACCGGCAACGGCTGCACCGTTTTCCGGAACGTACGGCCGCTCACCACCTACCGGGTGCTGGTGAACACCGAGATCAAGCCCTGCAGTCAGGCGTTGCGGCCCGACGGCAGTTGGTACAAGACCGGCACCAAACGCGACGCGGTCGGTTCGTCGCGGTGGCAGACCACACCACGACACGGGCAGGTCGACCTCGGACGATTCCGGGTCAACATCTCAGAGCAACTCTGTCAGTGAGGTAGCGCGGTTTCATGGCGGTCTTGCTGAGAGGCCGCTATGAAACCGGCCGACTTTGCTCTCCCTCGGCGCGTCTGCGCAGGACCCGCGGTGATCGGCAATAGATTGTCGAGTGAATCCGTGTGACCAGAGTGAAAGAAAGGGAGAGTCACCATGCCCAACTCTGTACTGTGGGTCTGCCTCGTCGCGGTCTGGCTCTTCGTGCTGGTCCCGATGGTGATCAAGGGCCGGCCGCAGATGCTCAAGTCCACCGACATCGCCCGCGCCACCCGACTCCTGCATCGCGGCGGAACCAAGACCGCGACGCCGCGTCGACGTGCCGTCGGGCGCCATCCCGACAACCCGTCATGGTCGCGCAAGACCAAGGAAGAACGACTCAAGGCGAAGCTCGGCGACGCCGCCGAATCCGACGCCGCCGAATCCGACGAGGTCGATTCTGACGCCGCTGATTCGGACGACGAGAAGGTCGAGTCGACGACGGTGCAGCGGGCCTCCGCCGAGGCTGTCGAAGCACCGGTGGTCGACGACGCCGATCTCGACGAGGATTTGGAGGCCGATGAGCCGGCCGACGCCGAGGCTGGGGCCGAGGACGCTGAAGACGCCGAGTACGAGGACGAGTACGACGAGGACGCCGAGTACGAGGACGACGCCGACTACGAAGATGCCGAGTACGACGAGGATTACGACGACGAAGACGACTACGAGGCAGAGTCCGAGTACGAGTCCGAAGACGACGACCTCGACGAGGACGAGTACGACGGCTACTCGCGGTCGGCACACGAGGACGACGATGTCCGTGCCGACGATGCCGAGGATGCGACCGAATCCGAGACCGCGCAGCGCCCAGAAGCCGGTCGGGGAAGCCGCGTGCGTGGATCCACCCGCAGCAGTGCGTATTCCATCGAAGACAAGGGTCGCGACCTGCGCTACCGCGAACGGCAGCGCGTCACCATCGGCCTCCTGATCCTGGTGCTCGCGGCAGTCGCCGGCGGGTTCGCCTTCGGGTTGGCGGGCTGGGTCGCAACCGGCGTGACCGCGACACTGCTTCTCGGCTATCTCTTCTACCTACGACGCGCCACCAAGACTGAGCAGAAGATCCGGGCTCAGCGCGCCACACGGGCTCAGCGGGTGCGCCGTCAGGACGCCGAGCGGCGTCGTCGTATGGAGCAGACCCCCGAATTCGCTGCTGCGCCACCGCCTCCCCGGTTGCGCCGCCCCGGCGGTGCCGTGGTGCTCGAGATCGACGACGAGGACCCGGTGTTCGAGCATCTGCCGCCGTTCCAGCGTCGCCGCGTGATGCGCGAAGAGCCGGAGTATCGTCGCGTCGGCTGAGTGAGCGAGGGCATTTCGCCAATCCGCCGACAATTCGGTCCCCATCGACTTGACTGGTTTGTGCACGACCGCTGCCAGTCCAGCGATGGAGGCTCAGGATCATGCCGAAGCCAAAGCCGGTGCGCGTCAAGCACGTAGTGGCGACGTTGTTCGCCGGGGCGTGTGTGACAGCCGCAGCCCTTCCCGCCCTGGTTGGCGGTGCCCATGTGTCTGTCGAGCCGCCACCGGGCAGGTCGGCTTCGTCGGCCCCGCGCCGATCGTGGTGGTGTCCAAGAAGGTCGTCGTGCCGCGCTGGGCCGTACCGGCCGCCCCGGTTGGTCGCGAAACCACCTTGAACACAACGATTTCGACCGTGCCAACCTTCGACGACGGCGCGCGCACCTACGCGCGGTCCTCGACAACCCGATCCAGATTTGTCGACGGTCGATGGTGGTCGGTCACGGCCGCGACGGTCGGCATGCTCTCGAGTGACGGCGGATGGAAGTCGGTGAGCGCCACGACCGCCCGGTCGGCGACGGTCGACGATCAGGTGCTGTCGATCACCACGACCGTCGCCACTCCGGTCGCCGGAGATGCAGAATCCCTTTCCGTCACCACCACCACCGCTCGGCCCATGTTCGGTGACGGTGGCTGGTTGTACGGCAACGGTCGGGACGCCCTGGTCGTCAACCCTGACTGCACGAGCAACTGCGTCGGCGAGGACGGCGGACTGCTCGGCGGTGACGGCGGTGACGGTGCCTTCGGCGGTGCGGGTGGCAGTGCCTGGCTGTTCGGCAATGGAGGACGCGGCGGGGACGGTCTGAACGCGGTGTACGACAGCACCGGACGGTGGTGACGGCGACCAATGGTGGCGTGGGCGGCGACGGCGGACTGCTGAGCGGAAGCGGCGGCGACGGCGGCTGTGACATGCAAACGTCCGGGGTACTCGACGCCATCGCCGGAGACGGCGCCATCGGCGGTGCCAGCGGATTGTTTGGTGGCAACTCGGGCCGCGGAGGCGACGGCGGCGATGCGTACGCGGCCTACGGTGACGCCTTTGCGGGTGACGGTGCCGACGCCGGTTCGCGCATCTCGGATCTCAACTTCTTCGGTGACAGCGGTGGCGGCGGCAACGGCGGCGACGCCACAGCGGTCAATGGCAACGCGACCGGCGGAAATGGCGGAAATGGCGGCGACGCCAAGGGCGGTCACACCACGACCGGCGGCAAGGGTGGCAACGGCGCTTACGGCGGCTTCATCGGCAATGGGAACGGCGGCAACGGAGGGAACGGTGGCAACGCCGACTCCGCCGACACGAAGACCGGAACGGCGAACGGCGGAAACGGCGGAAACGGTGATGATGGTGGCGTGGTGGCCGGCAATGGTGGTGACGGCGGGAACGGCGGAAATGCCAACGGCGGCAACAAGAACAACCCCGGAAACGGCGGCGACGGAGGGAACGGCGGCGTCGGGGGCAACGGTAACGACGGTGACGGTGGTGACGACAGCGGGAGCTGACGAGTGAGGTGCTCCTGCGTCGATCACCAGCAACGCTCGTGTAGCACCGAATCAGCGCTACGCTGATGCATGGCGAATCTGACGATCATAGTCGACGACGAGACGCTGAAGCGAGCCCGGATTCGCGCCATCGAACGTGGTGAATCGGTGAATCAGTATCTGGCGCAACGTCTTGTCGAGTATGCCGACGCGGACACCGCACGTTCGCGTCGGCAACGGGCGGCCGCCGACTTTGTCGATTTGTCCCGCGAGTTGAGTGGCAGCTCCGAAGGTGCCGGCTGGACACGTGAAGAGCTGTACGACGAGCCGCGCAAGGCGCAGCGGTGACCGTCTTTCTCGACACCAACCTCCTCGCGTATCAGTTCGACGACAGTCTCCCGGGTAAGCAGTCCCGTGCCCGCGAGGTGTTCGCCGCACATGCCGCTGACGCGGTGATCAGCACACAGGTGCGTGTCGAATTGCACTCGGTGCTGATCCGCAAACTCGGTCGGTCGCGGTCTGAGGCTGCCAGAGTTCTCGACTCGTTGCCGCTTGACGTCATCCCCGCGGATGCCGAACTTGTTCGGGTGGCTGCGCACACCGCCGCACGACACGAGCTGTCGATCTTCGACGCGATGATCCTGGAAGCGGCTGTCCGCGGTGGGTGCGACGAACTCTGGACCGAGGACCTGGCGGACGGCGGCACTCTGCGGGGAGTGCGTGTCGTCAATCCGCTGAGCTGACGTGCGTTTGCCCAACTCGAATCTGTCGGGGCCTTCCGACAACTAGAATCGCTGTACCGAGCATCCTCCAGTGCCTCATTGGGGAGGACACGATGCAGACGACGACTCGTCGGCCTTGGACGCTCATCTGCGCTGCCCTGTTGATGGCGGCGGTCGTCGGAATCTCGATCATCTGTGCTCCGGCGGCGACCGCCGAACCCCGACAACCCACACTGCCGTTCGGCACGCCCTGGTACACGGTCTGGGTCAACAAGCCGAACGCCCAACCCGGGTATGTCTTTCTACACCACCGGAATGGCGGTCGCGCTTCCGATCCAGCTCGACCTCTCGCTGTTCCCACAGACCCGACCGGCCAACATCATCGCCGACAAGTCCGGGCGTGAAGTGTTCCGCTACACCCCGCCGAGCGGTCAGCTGGTCGCCGACTTCCGCGCCCAGACGTACCGGGGCCGCAAGGTGCTCACCTGGTGGCAGGGCGACGGAACCAACGGCATCGGCTCGGGCGTGCACTACATGGCCGACACCCGCGGCCGCATCATCAAAAGGGTCACAGCGGGTGCCGGATTGACGTCGGACCTGCACGAGTTCCAGCTCACCCCGGACGGCCGGGTGCTGATCATCTCGTACGTGCCGGTCCCTGCCGACCTCACCCCGGTTGGCGGGCCACGCAACGGCACACTGTTCGACTGCGTCGCCTCGGTCATCGACGTCGCGTCCGGACGAGCACTGACGCGCTGGTCGACGCGGGCCCACGTCCCCTTCACCGAATCGACGATGCCCCTCGCGGCGGGTAGTTCCACCTACGACGCCTACCACATGAACTCGGTCTCGCTCGATCCGTCCGGAAACCTGCTGATGTCGTTCCGGAACATCAATGCCGACATCCGCACCGGCAGGGTGAATTGGCAACCGGGCGGCAAACATCCGACCCTCGCCATGGGTCCGGGAACCTCGATCGCCGGGCAGCACGACGCCCAGTTCGCCGACGCCAACACGGTCCGCGTGTTCAACAACAAACGAGGACGGCAACAATCAGCTCGGCTATTCGAGCATCAAGTGGATCCGGATCGATCCCGCTCGCCGCACGGCCCGATTAGTAGGCGCCACAACGCACCCCGCCGGTCTTGCCAGTTTGGCGATGGGCAATGCGCACGGCCTGTCCAACGGCGGCGTCTTCGGTGGCTGGGGCTCGTCACCACACATCTCGGAGTTCTCCCGCTCGGGCGAACTCGTCTACGACGCCACGCTGCCGGTCGGGACGTATCGCGCGTATCTTGGCGCCTGGCCGTGAGTTTCGGTGGCAACGAGGCTCTGCGCCTGGGTTCGGGGCGTCAGCAAACGTCCACCCGGCACCGAATCCCGGGTGCGCGTGACAGTTTCGCGTCTCGAGTAAGCAGTGAGGCTCCAAGATGCTCGGCGAGACCATTGGGATCCAGCCACAGCGACACCAGGACCGAAGCGTCCACCACGAGAGTCGTCAACTGCGGTCGGTGTCCAGGTCCTCGAGAATGTCGTCGACGGTGGTCGCCGGATTGGCGCTCGCCGAGGCGCGAGCATCAGCGAGCCAGTCCTCCAAGGTGGGCTGGGCGGCAAGGCGCTCGAGTTCGGCGATCAGGTACTCCTGCAGAGACCGCCCTGACCGTGCCGCGCGATCGGCGAGCACATCCCGCGTGTGGTTCGGAACGTGGCGAATCGTGATCGACACAGGCATGCATGCATTTTAGCGGCACCTTCGGTGGTCCTTCGTGATGATGCCGCCGTGCGCATATCGTGGGTCGGACGTAGGCAAAGCAGTGGAGCTGTGTTGGCGGCGGCAAAGCACGTTCCGCGTTTCGACGAATGGGCGAGGATGAGCGACGACACACAGCGACGGCGCATCGGCCGCAACGACGCACCCGTCGAAGAAGAACTCGAACGCAGTTTTGAGGCCGTGGTCACCGAGGGTGCCGAACGCCTGCATCGCACAACGCGCGCCGTCATCATCACCGGACTCTTCGGCGGGATCGAGGTATCGGTCGGCATCATGGCGATGCTTGCCGTGCTCCACGAGACCGGAAATCACCTTCTCGCCGGCGTGGCCTTCTCCATCGGACTCATCGCCATCTACCTCGCGCACAGCGAATTGTTCACCGAGGACTTCCTGATGCCGATCGCCGCAGTCGTCGCGCGGGACGGCAGGCTTCGTCACCTGGCCAAGCTGTGGGTCGGCACGCTCGCGGCCAACCTGGTCGGCGGCGCGATCATGATGTGGATCGTGACCCGCGCGTTTCCCGAGTGGAGTTCGACGCTGGCCGAATCGGCCGAACACTTTGTCAACGCCCCCCTCAATCTGCAATCCATCTGCCTGGCGGTGCTCGGCGGGAGCACGATGACCCTGCTGACCCGGATGCAACAGGGCACCGATTCGCCAGTCGCGCGGATCATTGCGTGTGTAGGTGCGGCCTTTCTACTTGCCGGCCTCCAACTGTTCCACTCGGTACTCGACTCGCTGCTCATCTTTGGCGGCATCTTCTCCGGAGCCGACGTCAGCTATGTCGATTGGCTCGGATTCGTCTGGTACGCAGTGCTGTTCAACATCGTCGGCGGAGTCGTCATCGTGACATCGCTGCGGCTCTTACGGACGAAGGAACTGGTCGAAGAAGAGCGCAAGGACGGCAGTAACTACAGCGACGGGTGAGATCGATCGTGGTCACCCAGGTCAACATCGCGCTCAGCGATCTGTTCAAGCGCCGCCAACGTGGTCAACGTGTTCGACAACAAAGAGCATGGCAACAATCAGCTCGGGGGTACCGCGCGTGTCTTGGCGACTGGCTGTGAGATTCGTTCGCCTACCATGTGATCTTCCTCGGTCGAAACCCTTGGCCCGCTCGACGGTATGTCCGGAGATGGTGACTGACCTGCTGTGTCGCCAGGTTGATTGACACCTATAGTCGGATGTCATGGACCTACAGGCGTCGCCACCCTGGTCGGGCAAGAAGCTCGCGCAGTTGGGTGCGGCGCTTGTCGCTGTGTGCCTGCACCGCCAGATTGTCCGACCTACGCACAGGTGATGGAGTGGAACCTTGACCTGTGCGCCGAAGTGGCGGCAACCATCCTTGCCTCTGAGTGGTCGAGCTACACAGGAGAATTCGATGTTGCAGCCCGTGCGAAGACGATTGACACCCTGCGAGACAAGCTGATTCGCGAGTCGCACCTCCGTCTGAACCAGGTTCAGGATCTCGCGGGCGTTCGCGTCGACCTTGACTGCACGCTGATGAGCAAACGGCGTTTGCTGACGAGGTTGCATCGCGCTTCGGCGCGGCATCGGACGCAATCAAGGACATACGGCTAGCTCCACACAGTGGCTACCGCGCAGTCCACATCTGGTTGAGATTGCCCGCGGGGCGGGTCGAGGTGCAGATTCGTACACGCGCGCAGAGTGCGTGGGCAAACACCTACGAACGGATCGGCGATCTTGCGGGTCGGCACATTCGGTACGGCGAACCGCACGAGGTTCCAGAGGTTCAGAGCCTTGTGGACCGGATGCATGCCATGTCTGCGTTCCTTGCCAAGATGGAGGACGAGTACCAGAACGCGCGTCAGGCAAAAGAGCGGTTGCGTCGTTTGCAGGAACGCATCGAGGAACGAGGCGGGGTCGACGGCTTTCTCGACGGCCAACGCTTTGACGAGGAAGACCGAGCGCATGTGCGTGAAGTCATCGCCGAGCTACCGGAGCGGCAAGCGGAGCTGCACCAGATGGAGCGCGACTATCGTGCGATGATGAATAGCCAGCTGGCGGTACTAGAGGACATTGAGCAAGTCCTCACAACGGGTCGTACGACTCCCCAACCTGGTAGAACGGTAGATGAAGGTGGGTGAAACATGCCGGGGTTTGTGATCGAGTTCAACAGGAAAACTCGTGCGCGCCGGGTGCGGGAGTTCGAGACCGCTCGCGAGGCGATGGATTATCGGTTGGAGCTTGAACGTGACCGAGCCGACGGCGACGTCGAGATCGCGGCATTGACCAGTCGCTCGCTCGAAAGCTTGGAACGTACGCACTCGCGCTATTTCACCGGTGAAGACCTGGACGAACAGGCGACGTGTGTATAAGACGCGCACTGAATGAGGGAGGGCCCCTGGCTCAGTGAGCCTGGGGCCTTCTTCATTCAGTGCCCGTAGCCGGTGCGTTCGATGCCAAGATCTGGCCGCAAGTGAAACCTAGCTCGAGCTGATCGGTTCCTGCCGTTAAAATGTGCCCTGAACTGGACTTTTGTCAGTGGAGCTAAGGGGAATCGAACCCCTGACCTACTCGATGCGAACGAGTCGCGCTACCAACTGCGCCATAGCCCCGGGCGGTCTCTCGACCGGCCGCGTGTCACTTTATCAGTCGATGCCGAGCAGATCCCAAACGCACCCGGAGCCCGATAGGCTTCGGGTGTGGCGCAGATGTCCGACCAGCAGATCGCGACGGTTCTCGACAATGCCGTGGCCGGGATCAACCCCGTGCTCGACGCACTCGCCGAACGCGATCCCCTCGGCTTGAAGGGGCACACCTTCCACGACCATGCGGACGACGAGTCCGGTCTGGAACGCACCAAGCATCACGCCGCCCGATTCCTGAACGCCGCCGACTGGCCGGGCACCAAGGGGTGGTCGGAGCGTCCGATGAACAAGCGGGCCAGCTGGTGGGTCAGCCGCATCGGCACCATCAACACCGGGGCGGTAGCGTTTCCCGGCGTCTTCGGGGCGTGGACCAAGAAACTCCCGGTCGCGTCGGTCCTGGGGTTCGCGAATCAGGCGATGGTCCTCGTCGCGATCGCCCGCGAATACGGCGTCACCGACCGCGCGAAGCAGGTGCGTCTGCTTGGCGCGGTGCTGTGTCAACGCGACCTCGTCGATCCGGACGTGGGCGTCGAATCGAAACCGGCGCTACCGGCAGAAGGCAAGGCGCGCAAGAAGTCTCTGACACGGGCTGTCTGGGACACGGCCAAGACCTTGCGCGCCATCAGCGACGAACTCGATCGCCGACCCCAACCGATCTTCTTCTTCCGGATGCTCGCCTGGATTCCGCTGATCGGCGCGCCGGCTCTGTATATCGGTGAGCGGCTTGCGCTTTCCCGTGCGGTGAAGCGTGGTCGTGCGTGGATCGTCGCGCACCCCGACACCGTCGAGCCCAAAAAGGCCGACGACGAGTCCGGCGAGGCAGAACACGCCGGTTAGGGACGCACCGTCACGGCCAGGTGTCGAGATATGCGCGGTAGGTGCCGATGGGTAGCGTCGCGTCGTAGACGAGATGCCCGCTGGGGCTGAATTCGGAGATGTGCGGCGCAGTTCCCCAGCTGCCGAACGTGTTTCCGTTCGACAACCCCTGAGCGTTGCCGGTCGCGGCCGCCGACAATCCGGCTGGATGCCTCTGCGCCCGAACCAGATGCGCTGTCCGACGCTGCAGGTCGAGGCGAATCCACTTGATGCTCGACGTGCCCAACTGCTGGGTGCCGGTGATGTTGTTGTCGAAGACGCGGATGGTGTTCGGGCCGGCGTATTCGGCGTCGTGCTGGCCGTGCGTGGCCACACCCGCGCCCAGCTTGAGATCTGAATGTTTGCCGCCCAGAAGCCAATTCACTTTGCCGCTCCGGATGTCCACGTTGTAGATCGCGCTCAGATTCCGGAACGAGAAGAGCAGGTTGCCCGACGGGTCGAGCACGATCGAGTTCATGTGGTACGGGTCGAAGGTGGACCCGAGGACGGCGTTGCGCGGGTCGCCATACCGCAGCGCCGTCTCCGACACTGGGATGTGTGCGTGCGATGACCATTGCAGGACAACACGTTTGGTTGCGACGTCGATGACGGTGGCCACGCAGTCGAGGATGGTGCCGTTGCGCGGTCCGCCGACCGAACTCAGGTCGGCGGCGATCGGGACGTACGACGTGATGAGCGCCCGACCGTCCGGGGTCAACCGGAACTCGTGGACGTCGGACTTGAGGCGTCCGGGCGTCACGGTGGTGATCAGACGGCCGCGGGTGTCGGTGATGTAGTTGACGCCCTCGCCGTGCCCGCCACCGCCGCCGCCCTGCCACCAGGTGAGCACCTTGCGGCCCTGGTAGACCTGGGTGCGGAAGTTGGAGACGCTCTGGCCCTTCGGCGGGACGTAGCGCCACACCTCTTTGCCCGACTTGTCGACGATGATGTTGGCCTGCCCGAACTGGTCGAGCCCCGGGCCGCCGACGGTGAACGGCACCGCCGCGGCCAGGCCGCTGGTGTAGAAGGTGTAGCCCGGCGCGCCGCCCGGTCTGTTGACCTGCACCGTGTAGGTGGGCGTTCCGAACGGCAGGGTCGGCAGCGCCGTGGCGTCCGGCGCGAGCAGAGCACTCACGCCGAAGACTCCGGCGAACAACAGCGCAATGCGCGCCACCAACGTTTGACGGTGCATGACGACCCCCTTCGAGACAGACGAATGCATGATTCGCCGCATCCGACGCCGGCGCATCGCGGACATGCCGGGCAAAGCGGATCAATCAGGGCGGTTGCTGCAGCTTCCGGAGTTGCGATCGGGCGGCACAAAACACCAGGTTTCCGCAGATTCGGTCAACCGTGCCACCTGCCAACCAAGCACTTGCTAGGTTCGGCGTTATGCCGTTGACCAAGCCTGCCTTCCGCCGCGCTGCTCTGAGCGCGCTCCTCGCTGCAGTTCTCGCGGGATCGTTCCTTGCCGCGGGCAATCTCCGCGCCGAACCGCTGCCGGTGACGTTCAACTTCTTCGCCGGCATCCCCGCCGAACTCGCGCATCCGGGCGGCTCGCTGCCAGGCTCCAACGACTTCGCGTGCAAACCGTCGTCGCGGCATCCCCGGCCGGTGGTGCTCGCGCACGGCACGGGCGGCTCCCAGCAGACCAACTGGGGAACCTACGTGCCGCTGCTCAAGAACGAGGGGTACTGCGTCTTCGCCCTGACCTACGGCGCGCCGACGTACCTGCCGTGGCCCGGCAGCGCCATCGGCGGCATGGGCACGATGGAGGACAGCGCGAAGCAGTTCAAGACGTTCGTCGACAAGGTGCTCCGCGCGACCGGGGCGTCGAAGTTCGACGTCGTGGGGCATTCGCAGGGGACCGTCGTGCCCGCGTACTACGCGAAATACCTTGGTGGGCGGAACAAGATCGGCAAGTATGTGTCGCTCGCCCCGGCCTGGAACGGGACGACGCTGGCGGGCACCGACCTCCTGCTGCCGTTCTGGCGCGGGTTGGGCGTCAGCGCAGAGCAGGTTCCGGTCTGCCATGCGTGCTTCCAACTCGATCCGCAGTCACCGTTCCTACGCAAGGTGCGCGCAGGGGGTTACTACCTCCCGAACGTGGAATACACCAACATCGCCACCCGCCACGACGAACTGATCGTCCCGTACTGGCTCGGTCTGCCGCCCGGCCGGAACACGCGCAACATCGTCGTCCAGGACGGATGCCCGGTCGACTACACCGAACACGCAGGCGTCGCGGGGTCGCGCCGGGCGGCGTACTTCGTACTCAACGCCCTCGACCCGCAACACCCACGTCCGGTCCCATGCGACCGCGCAGCGCCATTCACCGGTGCTGCATTCTGATTCGACGAGTCCCATCCGCTCCCTGAGCAGGCCTTCCACCCGCTCCCTGAGGTGTCCCCTTACGCTCCCTGAGGTGCGAGCGGAGCGAGCCTCGAAGGGGCCGGTGAGACGACAATGTCATCTCACCAACGGCTTCGAGGCTCGCGCCTCAGCCATCGACAGGGGCGCTCCTCCCGAGAACGCGCTCAGGTGGCCGCCGTGACCTGCTCGGTCGGCGTCGGACTTTCGCCGGCAGAGGAATCCGGTTTCGGAGCGACGGCGTTGCGGCCCGGTGCGGCGGCGAACTCGAAGGCGATGAGCACCAGGACGGCGATCACCGCGGTCCAGAACACCACCAGACCTGTGGGGAACTCCCAGAACACCAGGACCAGGCCGGCCGCCACCGCGATGGTCACCCGCACCGGGATGCGGATGCGCCACAGCGTCTGCTCGATGTTGTTGGGTTCGCGCTTGCCTCGGCCACCCATCAGAGCGGCGTGCCGGAACGCGTCTCGGGTCGCCGACGCCGTGCGCGACGGACCGCTGAAGAAGCTGATGATCGCGACGGCGAGCGCGATCACGGCAACCACGCGAAGCGGTACTCGCAGCGGATTGATGAGCGTGTCGAAGATGTAGGACGCCGCAGCCGGGGACAGCACGTCGGTCGGGATGGCGTGGAGGTAGAACGACCGTCCGATCAGCAGGCCTAGTGCCAGCGCGAACATGGCGATCAGGAGTGCGACCGCGACGGTCGTCACCATGGCGCGTCGTCGGCCTGCACCGACCAGGGCCACCGCCCCGATGGCGCATGCGAGCGCGATCCACGGCAACCAGGTGCCGGCGCGGTCGAGTACGTGGAAAGTGTTCTGCGCCCGGGCAAGTGGCGCCGACTGGACGATGACGAATTCCTTGTTGATCGTGGGAATCCTTGCGGCGAGCGAGAATCCGCGTTGAACCAGCCTCTGCTTCACCTGATCGATGATGGGGCCGAGCTGGATACTGATCGTGCCCGCCTTGTCCATCTTGACCGCGGCGTTCTTCGGGTCGGCGCTCACGAGACCCAGAATGCGTTCCTGGGCACGCTTGTTCGCGTTGATCCACAACGTCTGGAAGTCGGGGGATCGGACGAACTCGCTGACCGTCTTGTTGATGTACGACGTTGCCTGCCCGGCGATGACCGGTGCCAGTCCGACGAAGGCCGCATCGATTCGAGGCCGGTCGGCCGGTGTCGCGTCGACGATCTTCTGCAGCGCGTCGCCGACCACCGCTTCGAGATTCAGCTGGTCGTTGATCGCGGTCGTGATGGAGGTGATCACCTGATCCTGAACCGCTGGATTCGCCGCAATCGGCGTCACCATCGCGACATAGCGGTCGGTGTTGATGATGTCGTTCTGGATGTAACGGGTGACCACGCCGAGGATCGCCAAGAGGGCGCACACCACGACCAGGAAACCGGCGACGATGCGTCGGCCCAGGTGCCGGGGGAGTTTGTCGTCCTGTTTCGACTCGGCGTCGGTCTTCGCACGCAGCGACGCGACCTCCGCGCGCAGGCGCTCGAGTTCGGCACGTTCGTCGGCTTCTAGCTTGTTCAGCGGAGCGGTCACGACCGGTGTGGTCTTTGCGGGCTCAGGTGAGTCGCTGGTGATCTCGGTGGTAGGGGTCGCGTCGTCGGAGTCGGTACTCTCCGACGATGAATCGTCCGCGGGTGGTGGCTCGGTGGTCATGGCGCTCCTGTGGACTCAAGTGTCGCGAAAACCGTACTTCGTGGTGGTGCTCCGAACAGGTCGGTCGGAGAACATCACACAGACAATCGCACGTGCGACGGCGCGGGGCATCCCCCGTCACGTGTGAGATCGTCGCGTCGATTCGTCCGTCGGCGGCGTCGTCGATGGGGTAGAAATCCAGAGATGCGCCAGTTTCGAGTGTTCATGACGATGATCGTGTCGGTCGCACTCGCTGCGGCCATGCTGGTGCTGGTCGGCCCGACGCCCGCGCGCGCAGCGGTACCCGACCTCGGACCCGGGTTCCAGTTCGGCGTCGCACAGTCGGGATTTCAGTCCGAGGGCTACAACCGCGACTCCAACTGGTTGCGCTACGGCAAGCAGGGCAAGGTCGACCAACCGGTCGGGAGGGCGGTCGACTTCTTCCACCAGTATCGCGGCGACATCGCCCGCGCCAAGTCGCTCGGCGTCGGGATCTATCGGACGTCGATCGAGTGGTCGAGGGTGCAGCCCGCGCCCGGTCGTTACGATCCGGCGGGCTGGGCGTTCTATGACCGCGTGATCCGTGACGTCGTCGACTCCGGCATGCGACCGATGATCACGCTGAATCACTGGGTGCATCCCGGCTGGGAGGTGGATCGGGGCGGATGGAATCGGGCCGGGATGGCCGCCGATCTGGTCGCATTCGCCAACCGTGCGGTGAACCGGTACGCATGGGCCAATCCGCTCTGGATCACCTTCAACGAGCCGACCGAGTACGTGCGTCGCGAACTGATGTACGGCGGTGTGCGACCCGAGAATCTCGGCCGAATGGTCAACGGGATCATCGCGGCCCACCGCGCAATCTACCGTCACATCCACGCCGTGCAGCCGGGCGCGCAGGTGTCGTCGAACTTGGCGTACTTCCCGGTGCCGGGCGTCCAGTCGTGGTTGGAAAGTCTCTTCCCAGAACGACTTCGAGACACGCTGGACTTTGTTGGCGTAGACCATTACTACTCGTTCTCGGTGACCGATGCGTCGGTGGCATATGGCGCGACCGGTGAGTTCTGGAAGAGTTCGCAGGCGCCGGAGTCCATCTACTACGTCCTTCGTCATGTGGCGCAACGGTTTCCGGGGAAGCCGATCCGGGTGGTCGAGAACGGTCTGGCCACCGATCCGCGAGGTTGGCGAGCCGACGGATACCGTCGGGGCGATCATCTGCGCGACACCGTGTACTGGTTGCAACGCGCCAAGCAGGACGGTGTGCCGGTGGTTTCGTACAACTACTGGAGCCTGACGGACAACTACGAATGGGGTGACTTCGACGCGCGGTTCGGTCTGTACACCGTTGACGCACAGGGTGATCCGTCGCTGAAGCGCCATGCCACCGATGGCGTTGTCGCTTATCGTGCAATCACGGCCGCCCGCGGCGTTCCGGTGGGATATCGGCCCACCCGCATGCCTGTGCCCTGCTCGCTGGTCGCCGTTCCTGACAGCTGCACCCATCCAGCGGTGGTGCGCTGACCACGAGGGTCAGGGGAGTCCGAGCAGGCGTAGTCCAGCGGCTGTTGCGGCGGCCAGGATCACGACGACGGCGATCGGCGCCTTGCACAGCGCGGCTACGACGCCGACCCCGACACCCGCGGGCCGAGCCCAGCCGGCGAAATCGTGGTCGACGAACATCGTGCCGGTCACGGCAACGGCCACCAGCAGGACGATCGCGGCGCGGTCGAGAAGGGCCTCGGTGGCGGACGAGATCGTGATGCGGTTGCGCAGCGTCGGACCCGCGAGCCGGATGAGGTAGGTGCCAACAGCGAGCACCCCGACAGCAATTCCCAGAGCCCATCCGCTCATCGCAAACCCGCCTCGTCGACCTGTAGGAATTCTGTACCCCGGGGCTCTGCCGAGTGCACAGTGCACTCGACGACGCTCCCAGGTACAGATTTCGGCGGACGACGCAGCGCTTCGAGGGCGGCGAACCCGGCGAGTGCGCCGAGGATCGGCAGGCCAGCTGGGGTGAACGGCGTGAGCATAAGTGCGACAGCGCCGCCGACGAGTGCCGCAAGCAGGGTTCGACGATCACGCAACGCTGGGATCGCGAGTGCGGCCAGGAGTGCGGGGAAGGCGGCGTCGAGGCCGAGCGCCTCCGGCGACGCGATGACGCCGCCCATTGCGGCACCGATTGCCGCACCGGCCGGCCAGGCCACGAGAATGCCTGCGCCGCAGAGTAAAAACGCTGCGCGAGCCCGTCGGGGATCGCGTTCCGCAGTGGTCAGCGCCGCCGTCTCGTCGTTGATGAGGTGGGCTCGAATGAGCAGACCCCGACCGCCTGGCAGATGTTTGCCGACCGCCAGCCCGTAGCCGAAATTGCGTGTGTTGACCAGGATTCCGGCGAGTGCACCGAGAATGGGGGCGCCGCCGGCGGCAAGGATTCCGACAAAGACGAACTCCGACGACCCTGCCAGCACCACGGTCGCGATGCCGACGATCTGCCACCACGTCAGCCCCGCGCCATGGGCCGTGACGCCGTACGACGCGCCGATGACGAGAACCGACAGGCACATGACGGCCACCGCACGCACCGTCGAGCCGTCTAATGTTCTCCAAGCCGAACGCATGTCCACTATGATGAACACATGACACCTGTTCGTCAAGACGGACACTCGTTCAATGAACCGAACGACTCGCGCCGCGCGACCGCCGATCCCAAAGCGCTGGTCGCGGCGTCGCTCAAACGTGAGCGCACCAGGGCGGGGCTGTCGATCGGCGAACTCGCGCGACGTGCGGGTATTGGCAAGTCGACGTTGTCGCAGCTCGAGTCGGGCGACGGAAACCCCAGCGTGGAGACGTTGTGGGCCCTCTCGACTGCCCTCGGAATACAGTTCTCGGCACTGCTCGACTCGCCGACCCCGACCGTCGAGGTCATCCGCTTCGGCGGCGGTCCGGTGATTCCAGCAGCCGACGCCGACTACTCGGCGACGCTGCTCTCCACCGCGGCGCCCGGATCACGCCGGGACATGTATGTCATCCGGGCCGAACCCGGCAAGCCGCGGATATCGGCGCCGCATGCGCGGGGGATCGTCGAACATGTCGTGATCAGCGCAGGCCGCGCCCGACTCGGACCGACCGACGCACCGGAGGAACTCGGACCCGGTGACTACATCTCGTATCCGGGCGACGTGGAGCACGTTTTCGCGGCACTGGAGCCGGGCACGGTCGCGGTGATGCTGAGCGAAGCGTTCTGACGGCCAAAGGCGACGTGGGTCACAGAATTGGCCGTGCGACTACTAGACACGTAGGGTGGTCAGCGGTGACGCGCCCGATGGGCGACGTCAACGCGTCGTAGAACGCTGATTCGCAGCGCGGCCGCAGGACAAACAGACCCAGTCCGCAACCCGGCCCCTGCTCCACGACTTCGTACGGCGAACGGACCCGCACACCTGCGTGTTCGCCATCTGAGCACCTGAGATCGACCGGCAATGGCCGCGATCGGAGCGTGCCTCAACGCAGAAAGCAGTACATGACCACATTCGAATCCCTCGGTGTGCCCGCAGAACTGGTGAAAGTTCTTGCCGCCGAAGGTAAAACCGAAGCATTCCCGATTCAGGCCGACACCCTGGGCGACACCCTCGAGGGCAACGACGTCCTCGGTCGCGGAAAAACCGGCTCGGGTAAGACCCTCGCCTTCTCCATCCCGCTGGTCGCGGGTCTGGCCGAGTTGAAGGTCGCCCGCACCCCGGGCGCGCCGACCGGCCTGGTCCTGGCCCCGACCCGTGAGCTCGCAACGCAGATCGCGGGCGTCGTCGAACCGCTCGCGGCGGCCGTCGGCCTGCGCGTGACCACCGTGTTCGGTGGCGTCAAACAGGCCCGCCAGGAGCAGGCTTTCCGGCGTGGCGTCGACATCGTCGTCGCATGCCCGGGCCGTTTGGACGACCTGATGAAGCAGGGCATCGTGACGCTCGACGACGTGGAGATCACGGTCATCGACGAGGCCGACCACATGGCCGACCTCGGTTTCTTGCCGGTCGTCACCCGGATTCTGGCCGCGACTCCCGCCGACGGACAGCGCCTGCTGTTCTCGGCGACCCTCGACAACGGCGTCGACAAGCTCGTACGCCGCTTCCTCGACAACCCGGCGATGCATTCGGTCGACGAGGCCAATTCGCCGGTCGCGGCCATGACCCACCACGTCTTCGAGGTGTCCGCGAGCGACAAGGCGGCGCTGATCACCGAACTCGCGTCGGGCGCCGGGCGTCGAATCCTGTTCACCCGCACCAAGCATCACGCCAAGAAGCTTGCTCGCAAGCTGACCGAGGGTGGCATCCCGGCGGTGGACCTGCACGGCAATCTCAGTCAGCCCCAACGTGATCGGAACCTGGGCGCTTTCGGTTCCGGTGATGTGCGCGTGCTGGTCGCGACCGATGTCGCGGCCCGCGGCGTGCATGTCGACGACATCGAGCTCGTCGTGCACGTCGACCCGCCCGCCGAACACAAGGCGTACCTTCATCGTTCGGGCCGTACCGCTCGTGCGGGCAGCGCAGGCGACGTGGTGACGGTGTGCCTGCCCGACCAGCGGCGCGACGTCGCTGCTCTGCTGCGCAAGGCCAAGATCTCGGTGTCGCCGACCGTGGTGTCGCCGACCTCCGAGGCGGTCGGCGTCCTGGTCGGCGAGCGTGCCGCGCACGTCGCACCTGCGCCGGCGAAGGCTCCGCAGGCGCGCTCCCAGTCGGGCAAGTCCCAGCCGGGTAAGCAGCGTCGACGCGGTTCCGGCCGGTCACACTCGGGTGCCGGTGCGGCGGATGGTCGTCGCAGCGGTGCCGGGAATGCGCGCCGGACCGGACACACCGGCAGCGGACACGCAGGCGGCGGACACGCGGGCACCGGACACTCAGGTGGT